>CAYZKE010000665.1:0-1866 GCA_964478505.1 uncultured Loktanella sp. | reverse complement strand
TCCACGACACCGTCAACGCCTGGCACACCTGCCCCGAGGATGGGGCGATCCGCGGATCGAACCCGTGTTCGGAATACATGTTCCTGGATGACACGGCCTGCAACCTCGCGTCGATGAACCTGCTGACCTTCTATTCGGCGGGCAAGTTCGACGCCGAAAGCTACATGCACGCCTGCCGTCTGTGGACCCTGACGCTGGAAATCAGCGTGATGATGGCGCAGTTCCCGTCCAAGGAAATCGCGCAGCGGTCCTATGACTTCCGCACGCTTGGTCTGGGCTATGCCAACATCGGTGGCCTCTTGATGAACATGGGCCTTGGCTATGACAGCGACGAAGGCCGCGCGATGGGTGCTGCCCTGACCGCGATCCTTTCGGGCGTCTCCTATGCCACCTCTGCCGAAATGGCAGGCGAGTTGGGCGCATTCCCGGGTTATGCCAAGAACAGCAAGCATATGCTGCGTGTGATCAAGAACCACCGTCAGGCGGCCTTGGGCAAGAAAGATGGCTACGACGCATTGGAAGTGAAGCCTGTGCCATTGGACCACGCCAACTGCCCCGATCAGCGTTTGATCGAACTGGCTGTTGAAAGCTGGGACGAGGCGCTGAAGCTGGGTAAAAAGCACGGCTATCGCAACGCGCAAGTGTCCGTGATTGCACCAACCGGCACCATCGGTCTGGTCATGGATTGCGACACCACAGGGATCGAGCCTGACTTTGCGCTGGTGAAGTTCAAGAAACTGGCCGGTGGCGGTTACTTCAAGATCATTAACCATTCGGTGCCAGCCGCTCTTGAAAAACTGGGCTATGGCTCGGCGCAGATTGAAGAGATCATCGCCTATGCTGTCGGTCACGGTTCGATCGGGCAGGCGCCAGCGATCAACCACACCTCACTGATCGGACACGGCTTTGGTCAGGCGGAACTGGATAAGGTCGAAGGCGCGCTGGCGTCAGCATTCGACATCCGCTTTGTCTTTAACCAGTGGACGCTGGGCGAAGAGTTCTGCACCAAGACGCTGGGTATCCCGACCGAAAAGCTGAACGATCCGACCTTTGATCTGCTGCGCCACCTTGGCTATTCCAAGCAGGACATCGAGGCCGCCAACGATCACGTCTGCGGAACCATGACGCTGGAAGGTGCCCCGTTCCTGAAAGAAGAGCACTATTCTGTATTCGATTGCGCCAACCCATGCGGCAAAAAAGGCAAGCGTTATCTGAGCGTTGACAGCCACATCTACATGATGGCTGCGGCCCAGTCATTCATCTCGGGTGCGATTTCCAAGACGATCAACATGCCGAACGATGCGACAATCGAGGACTGCCAGAAGGCCTATGAATTGTCGTGGTCATTGGGTGTGAAGGCGAATGCGCTTTACCGTGATGGATCGAAACTTTCCCAGCCTCTGGCGGCAGCACTCGTCGAGGACGATGAGGACGCGCAAGAGATCCTGGAAAGCGGCAACCACCACGAGAAAGCCGCCGTTCTGGCCGAAAAGATCGTCGAGAAGATCATCGTGCAAGAGGTACGCAACCGCGAGCGCGAGAAGATGCCACAGCGCCGCAAGGGCTACACCCAAAAGGCCATCGTTGGCGGGCACAAGGTGTACCTGCGCACCGGCGAATATGAGGATGGCCAGCTTGGTGAAATCTTCATCGACATGCACAAGGAAGGTGCCGGTTTCCGCGCCATGATGAATAACTTTGCCATCGCGGTGTCGGTTGGTCTTCAGTACGGTGTGCCGCTTGAGGAATTTGTGGATGCCTTCACATTCACCAAGTTCGAGCCCGCAGGCATGGTGCAGGGTAACGACAGCATCAAGAATGCGACGTCGATCCTTGACTATATCTTCCGCGAACTGGCTGTGTCCT
>CAYZKE010000664.1:0-1881 GCA_964478505.1 uncultured Loktanella sp. | reverse complement strand
GCCGATATCGCGGATTTTCTGGGCCTGACCACGGAAACCATCAGCCGCACGTTCACGCAGTTGCGCAAGTCGCAGATCATCGCGATCGACCATGTGAACACTGTTGTTATTCTGAAACCCGTTGCTTTGCGTTCGATTGCGCAGGGCGGCAGCGACTAGTCCTGAGTTCCCCCATGACTGCCGAGGCCGCGGATAAAGACGTGGACCTCGGTTTTTTCTGCACAATCGAAACAGATGCCGCATGACTTGCTGCGATTGAGCAATGTCAAAACCATCACGCATTGCCCCCGCTAGAACGGTCGTGACGCATCAACGCGTTCCAAAAACGATCGTAGCCTGTCGCGCCGGATGTTCCGGATGCGGCAGCTGAACCGGAGGATATCTTATGACCCTGCGCACCATCCTTGTTTGCCTGACCAGCACAGCCTCGGCGGCAGAACTCTTGCGGTCCGCCGCGGTTCTTGCACGGCGGGACAATGCCCATATTATCGGGCTTTATGTTACGGAATCGCTGGTGGTTTACCCCGGCATTGCGGTCCATATCCCCGAGGTGAGCTATCAGAGTTTTCTTGCCAGCCAAAAGGCGCATGCCAAAGAGGTGAAAGACATATTTGACAGCTTCGCGAAATCCGAAGATTTCCCCACAGAGTGGCGGCAAGTCAGCAGTGAGAACGGCTTTCTTGCCGATAGCATCATCGCCAATGCGCGCTTTGTCGATCTGGTCGTGGTGGCGCAAGAAGAGGACGGTGAAGAACGGCCGCTGATCAACAGCCTGCAAGAACGGGTGATCAAAGAGAGCGGGCGCCCCGTGCTTGTCATTCCGCGCGGCTATACAGCCGAAAAGCTGGGTGAGACCGTCTTGTTGGGGTGGAGTGATACCCGCGAGGCGACACGGGCAGTACATGATATGATGAACTTGGTTAGTGCGGGTGCAAGTGTGCGTGTTCTGCGCGTTGGCAAAACTCCCAGTAATACTCTGGCAGATCATGCCGCCATTGATCTTGCGACCGCACTCAGCCGGCATGGCCCTAGTGTCGAGATTGTGCATCGGGAAAAAGACGGTGAAAAAGTGCCCGATATCCTTGCGCATGATGCCTTTGAGATGGGCGCGGATATGATCGCCACGGGCGCATTCGGACATTCCCGGGCCTATGATTTCGTGATCGGGGCCGCGACGCGGCACCTGCTCCGCGATGCCAAGCTGCCGGTGATGTTCTCGAAATAGGGTCGTGTTGCAGCCTCAGGAAATATCGGCCCAGATCGGTAGATGGTCCGAGGCCATCCGCGCAAGCGGGCTCTCATCGACCCCTGCATCGCTGAGCGTCAGACCATGCGATAGCGCCAGCCTGTCCAGTGCCGCAATCGGACGGGCGGCGTGAAAACTCCGGCCAGGGCTATGAAGGTCAAAGCTTTCTTCCAGCGCCTCAAAGCCGCGTGTCTCAGCCCATTCATTCATATCACCGATGATGGCCACCTTCTGGCTCGGGCCTAACCCTGCCACGATGGCGCGCAACTGGCGGCGGCGGGACTGGCGCAGCAATCCCAGATGCACCCCGACGATTGTGAAACCGTTCTCAAGCGACACAGACACAGCGCCACGCGGCTCGGCACCCGGCAAATCAATCCGGCTGGCAGTTTTCACTGAAATGCCACGCCGGACCAGAACGGCGTTGCCGTGCCAGCCTAGGCTGACGTCATTGGCGGCCAGTGGGACGACATCAAAATCGGTTGCCTGCGCAATCAGGTTTCTCGGTACCGCTGTCGGCCGGTCACCAAGCCTGCGGTCGGCCTCCTGCAGGGTGATCACATCCGCGTCCAGTGCATTGATCACGTCAAGCACACGCCCGGGATCACGACGGCCATCAAGACCGCGCGCCTTGC
>CAYZKE010000663.1:0-1883 GCA_964478505.1 uncultured Loktanella sp. | reverse complement strand
CGCAAGGAATACTGCCGGATCATATCCGGTGAAACGTAAATATCATCCGGGCCCGGCAGATAGTTCGCTTCGGGTGACCGCAAGAAACCAAACCCGTCCTGCAGCACTTCCAAAACGCCATCACCACCGATGACCCATTCCTCGTCTGCTCGTTCTTTCAGGATGGCGAACATCATGTCGCCTTTACGCATCGTCGATGCGTTCTCGATCTCGAGCTCTTCGGCCAGAGACAGCAAATCCTTCGGGCTTTGCGCCTTCAGATCAGCGAGGTTCAAACGGTGCTGTGACATGAGTAAATCCTGCTGCCAGCACGCATGCCAGCATTTCTACGGTTTGGAATGGAAAATCACTTTCCCGGACGGGAAGCGCTGTCACACATAGGCATGCAAGGCAGCTGAGTCAATCGCGCTTAAAAGGGCCGCACAATCACTGCCACAACGATCAACACCATCAAGACGGTGGGTACCTCGTTGAACAACCGGTACGTCCGCCCTGACCGTGTATTCGTGCCCGCAGCAAACTCTTTGCGTCGCGCACTCATCCAGCCATGCGCACCTGTCATCAAAATCACCGAGACAAGCTTAATCCACGACCAGGCCGCGCCCCAGTCAAACGCACCCAACCCGATCATGATCAGACCGGCAATCCACGCCACAATCATCGCAGGGTTCATAATCACCCGCAGAAGTTTCTCTTCCATGATCTGAAACGTCTGATCAAGCTCTGATCCAACAGTCGCTTTCTCGGCATGATAAACAAACAGGCGCGGCAGATAGAACAAGCCAGCCATCCATGCGAGCACTGCCATGATATGGAGTGCCTTGATCCACGGATAGATACTACTCAAAAAATCCATCATGTGTTTATGCCTTCTTTGCCCTGCTCTTCCTTAATAAATATAAAGAGAAAGAAAAGATGATGTTGTTGTTTGTCACCCGATTTTCTGTGGGTTGTTTTTTCATCCTCAGATTTATCCCAAGGTGTGATCTCTCCAAGGGAGCTGCTGAAGAGAACAGATTACAAAATAAACCATTTAAAAACAATGTCTTGTGGAATATATTTTTCTACGCATTCCGGTCAGTTACAGCATTGACTCTCTCTTCAACCCGATTCTTCCACAGGTCCGACTTATTCATACCCACCGTGGAAAAAACCCTGTGGTGCAATTTGGGACAGGTCTGTTCTACACAAAACGCTATAGCCTGCTAGTTATGCCCGTATCAATCCGCACGGTGACACAAGACTTGTCCAAAAGGTTATCCACATGAGCGACCAGATCATCCTCGCATCAGGCTCGGAAATCCGCGCGCAATTGCTCACAAACGCAGGCCTCGATTTTGATGTTTCCGTTGCCCGCGTCGATGAGGAAGCAGTGCGTGCGTCCCTTTTGGCCGAAACTGCCAGCCCCCGCGATATTGCCGATACGCTGGCAGAATTGAAAGCCCAGCGTGTCGCGGCGCGTCACCCTGATGCGCTGGTGATCGGCTGCGATCAAGTTCTTGCGCTAGGTCCGCAAATTTTCAACAAGCCCGAAACACCCGCCGAGGCCCTATCGCAACTTCAGTCCCTTCGCGGTCAAAAACACCAGCTTTTGTCTGCCGCCGTGATCTATGGTGAAGGAAAACCGCTTTGGCGTCATGTCGGTATCGTCCGACTACACATGCGCGACGCGTCCGACACCTATCTTGCGGATTATGTCGAGCGGAACTGGGACAGTATCCGCCATTCTGTCGGCGCCTATAAGCTTGAAGAAGAAGGAGTGCGACTTTTTACACGCATTGAAGGAGATTATTTCACTGTCCTTGGTTTGCCACTCTTAGAACTCTTGTCATATCTCACACTTCGCGGAACATTACCTTCATGACCAGTATTCCTCGCGCCGG
>CAYZKE010000662.1:0-1892 GCA_964478505.1 uncultured Loktanella sp. | reverse complement strand
GCTTTGTTGCACAAATGGGCTGAGGGGATTCATCTGGTGTATCCAGCATGATAGCTGGAGGCCATGAGCAGTTGGGCCCCTACGAAGTACAAGACCAAGAACTGGTCTACTTACAATGAAGCGTTGAAGCGTCGTGGATCGCCTTCAATCTGGTTCGATCCTGAGGTGACGTGGACCCCGCCGCCAAGCGGCAAACGCGGGCGACAGTGCCAGTTCAGCGACGCTGCCATCCAGACTTGCTTGACGATAAAGGTGTTGTTTGGCCTGCCGCTTCGGCAGACGACAGGCTTTGTTGAGAGCTTGTTGAAGTTGGTCGGTTTAGATTGGGCGGCGCCGGATTTCAGCGCCTTGTGCCGTCGGCATAAGGCATTGAACGTGAGTTTGCCCTATCGCGGGGGCAACGGTCCGCTGAACCTTTTGATCGATAGCACCGGCATCAAGGCCGAGGGTGAAGGCGAGTGGAACGCGCGCAAGCACGGCGGTCCCAAACGCCGGATTTGGCGCAAGATACATATCGGGATCGACGAGGAAACCCTGGAGGTTCGGGCCGTCGAGGTCACGACCAGCAATGTCGGCCCCTCTCGGCAGATTGCTTTGCAATCGCCTGCCGGGCAATGGACGCGCCCATGCTGCCGGAACTGCTGAGCCAAATCCCGTCCGATCAGGAGATTGGATCGGTGACCGGAGACGGGGCCTACGACACGCGCAAGTGCCACGACGCGATTGCCGCCCGTGGCGCTCACGCAGTCATTCCGCGGCGCAAGAATGCCAAGTCGTGGAAACCGACAAGCCCCGGGGCTATCGCCAGAAACGAAGCCGTGAACGCATCAAGATACTTGGGCCGCGCCCTATGGCGACGATGGAGCGGATACCACCGCCGAAGCCGCGTCGAAACGAAGATGCACTGTGTGAAGCTGTTGGGGCAGAGCCTCATGGCGAGGGACTTCGACCGGCAGGTCGCGGAAATCCAAATCCGGATCGCCGTCCTTAACCGCTACACCGCTCTTGGCATACCCGTCACAGAGCCCGTAGGATAAGTCCGTCCGGGGAAAGGGGAGGTCCGCCCCTCAGGCCATTTGTGCAACAAAGCCCACATCTGCCACAAACAATCAGGCGTTTAGAGCGAAATCACGTTCATCAATCAGCTGTTCGATGCAGCCTGAGATGACGGATCCCCGCAGCCGACTTTGACTAAGGCAAATTAATGCAACAGTCCCGCTCAAACAATATCGTTCGCCGACGCGTCGATGATCTTTCGCACGGATGCCCTCGATGATGGCTCGCTCTGTTTTGAGAATGGTAGCTATCGGGCTGCTGGTTGTCATAGCATCGGTTCCCATGGGTTGATGATCTGCACGCCTGTCAGCTCAAAGTCAGCAACATTGCGCGTAACGATTGGCATGGCATGGGTGATCCCGGTCGCGGCGATCAGGGCGTCCCGGTCACTGCGGGGGTCTGGAACATGCAAGGTGGCACAGTAGAGCACGACAGGCCCGTCCACGGGCAGGATACGCCCCTCAAACACCGGAAGCACCCGATCAGCCATCCAAGCCCTCAAGACAGCACCCTGAGTGCTGTCACGCCTTTCCATCTGCCTGACGCCCATCTCAAGTTCCAAGAGGGTGATGGCTGACAAAAACAGCGCTGAAGGTTCTTGATCCTCGGCCCACGCAACGACATTGGTATCCGCTTTCCCTACTTTTGCCTTGCGCAGTTCGGACACCACATTCGTATCGAGGATGAACATCAGGACAAATCAGCGGGACGTGTAACGCTGGCCAAGCGATCCGGTTCAAAAGTTACGTCTGCCGTTTCTGGATCGGCAAGCAAATCAAGAATACTTTCCTGTGGCCCCGTCAGCCGTCTGTAAGCTTCAATGCTAAGCAACACAT
>CAYZKE010000661.1:0-1893 GCA_964478505.1 uncultured Loktanella sp. | reverse complement strand
TAGGATTTCAGCACCTTGCTGACAGGGCCGAAATTGATGGACCCTTCCAATTCGCTCCAGATTGAGGGGAAGCGGAAGGTCGTCGTGTGCTGCACACCGTCTTCACCGGCGATAAAGCTTCCGGCGAAACCGGTGCTCGGGGTCGTATTCAAATGGTCATAAAGCACGCGGATCGCATCGGGTTTGGGAAAGGCGTCCGAATTCAGGATATAGACGTAATCCGGCCTGCTGCCATCCGACAGCCCCGCGCGAATGCCCACATTATTCCCCGCGCCAAAGCCGCCGTTGCGGCCTGACTGGATCACGCGGGTCCTGTCCCAGCCCGCAGAGACGACATGCGCCGCCATCGTCTCAAACGATCCGTCCTGACTGTCATTGTCGACGATCACAATCTCGCTCGGCAAACCCTGCATCGCCACCCGCGCGGCGTCTGCCGCTTCCAGCGTCATCTGTGCTGTCTTGTAGTTCAGCACGATTGTCAGGATGCGCGGATCAGCCATCTATTCAGCAGCTTCCTTATATTGGGTCGCAGCACCCACCGGTCGTTCCAAATAGCGGCGGATACGAGCGGCCAGAACGCGCACATTGGGTTCCAGGACCATACTGTCATGGTCACCGGGCACCTCGAAAACATCCAAGCCCGGTACAAATTGGGTCCAGTCATTGTCGGGATAAAGATAGGTGCGCTCGGAACTGATCAGGCGATCGCCAACGGTCCATTTCGGCACCAAAGGCGGGCGGAACAGTGCCATCGCCCCATCCCAAGGTTTGACCTGATAGGCGCCGACACTTTCCAGAAACGCATCCTGAATCGCCAGATTGTGAAATTGCTGGCCTTCCTCGGCGGTTTCTTCGCGCCCCTTTCGTTTGGCGATCTCCCATGCGATCCGCGACTTGAACCAGTCCACCAGATACATCGGACCACCGCGCTGAATGTCCTGCAATTTCGTGCGCAATCGATCACCCCGATCCATGATCGGGCGGACCGGCAAAGGCGTATCCAGCAACACAAGTGCGGCAACCTCTTCATCTTGCGCACGCAGTTGATGGGCAATTTCATAGGCCGTGATACCGCCGCCCGAAAAGCCGCCCAGATGATAGGGGCCATGCGGCTGCACCTGCCGCATCTCGGCAATATAGTCCGCAGCAGCGGCCTCTATCGTGCGGTGCGGTTCTTCGTCACCCAATAGGCCGCGCGCCTGCAAACCGTAGAACGGACGGTCGCTGCCGATCAGATGGGCCAGATGGCGCAGGTTCAGCACGTTACCGAACATCCCCGCCACAAGGAAGAACGGCGGTTTGCGCCCGCCTTCGCCCTGATGCATCGGCACCAGATGGGTGAAACGGCGGGCGGGCGCTTTGGGGGCGTCGGCTGGCGCATCCCCGCCCTCAACAGTGACACCACGCGCCGCAATCAGCGCCGCACATTTGCGGATTGTCGGTGCCTCGAACAGCACGGAAATAGGGAAATCAACGGAAAACGCCTTGCGGATTTGCGCAAAGAGCCGGACCGCAATCAGGGAATGCCCGCCAAGATCAAAGAAACTGTCCTCGGCGCCGATCTGATCGACCCCCAGAAGATCCTGCCAGAACCCTGCGAGCCGCTCTTCGATCGGACCTTCAGGTGCAACATAGTCACTATCGAGTTGCGGACGCGAGAATTTCTGCCCGTCTTCGGCATCATCGTCATCACTTTGGCCCGCCTGCGCAATCAGTGCATCCAGATCAAGCGACGACAGGATCACCTGCTGGTGCGGGCTGATGAGCGCACGCAGGAACAGGTCCGCCCCTTCCTCTGCATGGATACCTTGCGACAGGTTATGGCGCAGCCGTTCTTCGGCAGGTGACAGGGGTCGTACCACATCATCCTGCCCCGCCTTTGCGGGGGCAGGA
>CAYZKE010000660.1:1299-1896 GCA_964478505.1 uncultured Loktanella sp. | reverse complement strand
CAAATGTACCCCCCGCTTTTTGTGCGTCCGCGGGAACAGCGCCAAGCGCCAATCCCAAGGTGCAAAGGGCCGCAGCGGCCCAGTTACGTAAACTCATTTTTATTACCTCCAGGTCGGAAAAAGTCTTTTCGTTTGCACGTTTGCTCTGCGTAACCTTGGCGGCCTTAAACCGATATGGCAAGTGTCGAGACCAAGAAGCTTTGGCCGCGCTGGGCATTTATTTCAAACTCGCCCACAAAATCGACTGCTGGTTTTTTCCACGAGGCAAGAAGAGCAGTTTGCTCTTTCAGTCCTCCACCTGATCTCTGCTTGATCGATTTCCAAGCGATAAGATCATGTCCTCTCAATGACCGTGGCCAGCGCACAAATAACGCGGATTTTTCCTCCAGCTGGGCGCTCGCTTCAGGATACGGGAAACCATAGAACCAAGGGGCAATCACAACTGGTTACGCGACTTGACACTCCCAAGACGTACCAAACTGCGGGAAGGGCTAATTTTGCCAACCTGTCTGGTTCTACAACATCATCAGGATGTGACCGGAAAGCAGCCACCCAGATCATGATTTTCACGACGGCTTTCTATCAATTGGTTGCCAA
>CAYZKE010000660.1:0-1131 GCA_964478505.1 uncultured Loktanella sp. | reverse complement strand
CTCCGTTGGACCCATCTATTGCGATGATTTTCCTGCTGGTCTACTTCTCAGGTTGAGAGACCACTTACCTGACTTAATTTATGGAAACATGCGATGAGTGAGCTGCCCCGTGATCTGCCAATTGCCGGCTATGTAGAGCAGCTGTCTGGTCGTCCAGGTGAAGCCCTGGAATTCAAGGTCTCCTCAATATCGAACAAGCCGTTCACCGCCAGGCTTTTCAGATCCATCTGCGCCGACCCGAACCCGGACGGCCCGGGAATTGTGGAAGAGGACGCCTCAGAATATTTTGCAACTCAAGAATTCGCCTCGACGCACAGGCCGTTTTTTCCCGGATCTTACGGCGTGGCGGCTGGGGATGTATCGGAGAATGCAGAGGCAGCGATAGTCTTCTCCGCGACCATCTATCCGACGCAACGCAGCGAACGTGCTCAGACTGTGCTCGGCTGCGGAGAGTTTGATCTTTGTCTTGATCCCCAAGGGGCGGCCTGTTTTCAGGCAGGGGCAACCAAGGTCTCTACAAACGCCCCGCTGAAACTGCGCCAGTGGCACCGGGTCGAGGGTCGACTGGAAAACGGAGTTCTGTCCATCACGCAAAACGTGCTGGGCCGTTATGCGGGTGCCCCGGTTAACGCCGAAACAACTTGCAGCGGAATTGCATTGCAGGGCACCGCCACGGTGGGCGCACGTCTGTCAGAGACGCAGGCCTGCCAACATTTCAATGGCAAAATCGAAGCGCCCTCCATCATTGCCAACGACGTGACGCTGTGTGCATGGGATTTCGCGCAAGCCATGACAAAAACGACAGTCCCTTCTCAGGCAGGCCCTGCGCTTACTCTTGTCAACTTTCCGGCCCGCGCCGTGACTGGCGCCAAGTGGGATGCAACGGAGATGAACTGGTCGCACCGACCTGACCACTACGCCGCGATCCATTTTCATCAGGACGACATCTACGATTTCGGCTGGGACACGGATTTCACCTTCACCATTCCGGATGACATGCCGTCGGGGATCTACGTCATGCGGCTGGAATGTGACGGACAGTACGAAGCGATCCCGTTCTTCGTCTGTCCTCCGCTGGGAAAACGCCGCGCAGATTTGTGTCCATGTATTTGTTGCCAGAGACACCGGAGG
>CAYZKE010000659.1:0-1896 GCA_964478505.1 uncultured Loktanella sp. | reverse complement strand
TGGTCCATGAAGGTGGCTATTCGGAAACCTATGTCCCCTTCTGCGGCCACAACGTATTGCAGGAAATGTCAGGCAGCAAAATCACCGCCCCCGACCCCTTCGCCGAGGTCTTCCCCCTGCGCCAACCCGACGCACGGTTTGATGCGTTTCTGGACAATTGGCTGGCCGAGATGAAAGCCGTACTCTAGGCAGTTGCCTTGCAAGTGATGCTTGGCCAGCGCTACGCAGGCGAAATCAAGTCAAGAGCCAAGCACCTGTCACGCGAACCGGACCCTTGCGCAGTTTGCGCAAAGGTCAGCTTTGCGAACGAAGCATCACTTCGCTAAAAACTATCGCATGCCAGCTTTTAAAAAAATTCAGAAATAATAGTAAGCAGTGCCATAGTTTCGTTGAAGCTTGTTTACCTAAAGGTACCAAATATGCGGCACTCGTAGATGCCTGCCGTCTCATTTGCGGACACGACCCGCACAATTGACTCTTCGGACTTAGCGGTTGTCTCACGTTCACATGTTTCGATGGCCGCTGTGCGAGCTTCTGAAGCATTGCCGAAGTCCCATGCGAAACCAGACATGCCCGCCTTATTTGTAGCTATGGCGATATAATTCCCGGGCTGAGTTTCTCGAATGGCTTTTTGCCAATTATCTCTACTTTGATCTGGAATGAGCACTTCACCATCAGGCTCTGCAGCAGGTCCGAGTGTAGCATAGAGTACGCAGGCTCGCCGAAAGAAGGCCTCACAATCGACTTGAGCCGCAGCCATTGCGTCTTCGACGGAGAATCTACGCGACCGCCACGAGAATGCGCGCCCATCCTCTGTGACAAACATTGCACCGTACACCCCACCTGTTTCTCGGAACTCGTTGAACTCTGCTTGGACATCGCGTGCGAGCTTGATCTCTGAATGTAACGTCACCTTCGTTTCGTTAGTGAAGCCCACACGCTGTATGTTGACAGGTGTTGTTACGGATCTTTCAGCTAACTGACTATTGGGCACGCAAGCAGCACCCAGGCTTGTGCAGATCACCAAAAAGACTGCGTTTAATTTCATTGATGCATTTCCTTACCCTTACCATTTCTCTGTAATGAGAGTTTACAGTCGTCCTGCTTTTAAATACAAATTTGCGGCCCGGCCACGACAACTCAATGACTACGTGCAAGTAGACGTGTTCCAGCTTGAGAGACATCCAGAGTCGTTCGATCCTAATTCTTTAAATTTATTATCCGCTAAAACAGCAGCAAAGTCCGAAACCAATATTTTGGAGTGTTCGAAAATTGTCGTTGAAGGAACAGCCACAAACCGCCAAGATTGAGGCTGACACAAAGTCCGTTCACAACCCAAGCAGTTGTTGAAAGCTCTTGCCTTTACCATAATAGCAGACATCCGCTGCATGGCAGAAAATCGGCAAAGTGGGCTCAAAGCCACCGTTCACTGCGATTTGTTTCGAGGTCCAGAATGCCGGATTGGCCCAGTCCAGACCGCACGCCACGAAGCCATCCGATGTCTGAAGCCTGCGAATTTCCTTCAACACCCGCCCCCTGTTGTCACGCGGCCCCTGCCTTCATATCTGTAGCGCACAGATAACACAGGAAGACCCATGCCAGACCGCAACCAAGCCGCCCTCGATTTCCTTCTCACCCGCCGTTCGCGGCCTGCCAAAACGCTGACGACCCCTGTGCCGGACCGTGCTGCGCTGGAAACCCTCCTGACGGCCGCCGCACGCACGCCCGATCATGGCAAGCTGGAACCTTGGCGTTTCATCGTCCTGTCAAAACCCGCCCTTGCGCGGCTGGCCGCATTGGTGCCGGACCGCGGCGCGGCGCTTGGCATCGACCCCGAGAAAATCACCAAGGCACACGACCAGTTCGCCAAGGCCGACCTTGCCGTCGCCGTGATCT
>CAYZKE010000658.1:0-1899 GCA_964478505.1 uncultured Loktanella sp. | reverse complement strand
CTTCAGATACGCCGTTTGCGCGTCAGGACAAGGGGCTAAACCTGCTCAAGCTCGATCAGACAGCCATTGAAATCCTTTGGGTGTAAAAACAGCACCGGCTTGCCATGCGCCCCGATCTTGGGTTCACCGCCACCCAGCACGCGCGCACCTTCGGCCAGCAGATGATCACGGGCCGCAAGAATATCGTCCACCTCATAGCAGACATGGTGAATGCCGCCCGAGGGGTTCTTGTCGAGAAAGCCCTGTATCGGAGAGCCTTCACCAAGCGGATAGAGCAGCTCGATCTTGGTATTGGGCAGGTTGATGAAAACAACTGTCACACCGTGGTCCGGCTCATCCTGCGGCGCACCCACGTCGGCCCCCAGCATGGTGCGGTACTGCGCGCTTGCGGCCTCCAGATCAGGCACGGCGATTGCAACATGGTTCAGACGGCCAATCATGCGGGTCTCTCCTCTTTTGCACTTTATGGCCCGTGCAAACGGCGGGCGCAACGGACGATGCGGTTAATCACCTCTTCACCTTGTGCTGCTTTGAATGGGAAAGCTGCAACGAAGGGAAGAATCAGATGGCAACGCTTGATGAACTGATGTTTACCCGTGCGCCCACCGCACGCCGCCCGCTGCTGGGGCTGACCGTTCTTGTGGTCGAAGACAGCCGCTTCGCAAGCGAGGCGATCCGCCTGATGTGCCTGCGTTCGGGTGCGCGGCTCAGGCGCGCCGACAGTCTGGAAAATGCGCGGCGCCATCTGGCGATCTACCGGCCCAACGTGCTTTTGGTCGATGTGGGCCTGCCCGACGGGTCGGGGCTGTCACTGCTGCGGATGCTGGCCGCGGCAACCCCGCGGATCGAGGTGCTTTTGGGGATGAGCGGGGATGATCACGCGCATGATGTGATCGCCGCAGGTGCCGACGGCTTTGTCGCCAAACCGGTCGACAGCCTGCTGGGATTTCAAACCGCAATTCTGGAAAACCTGCCCAAAGAACGGCAACCCGCAACCCCCCGCGCGGTATCCGATGAAACGATCCGGCCCGATCTGGTCGCCTATCGCGACGACCTGCACCATATCGCGCAGGTGCTTGACGACACGGACGAAGATGACGCGCTGGACTATGTCACACAGTTTCTTGGCAGCGTGGCACGCAGTGCCAAGGATCATGACCTTGACGCCGCTGTCGCAAACCTGATCCGGCTGCGCCGCGCGGGCCAGAACGCAGCGCCCGGCGTCATCGCCCTGTCACAGCTGGTACAGACACGACTCGCCGCAGGCGGGCCGCTCTAGTGACAGCCGCCTAGCTTTCGGGCGGCAGAACACGCAGACGCAATTCGCGCAGCTGCTCGTTCTGTGGCTCGCTCGGCGCGCCCATCATCAGGTCTTCGGCACGCTGGTTCATCGGGAACATGATAACCTCACGGATGTTCGACGCATTTGCCAGCAGCATTACGATCCGGTCGATGCCCGCTGCACAGCCCCCGTGGGGTGGCGCGCCATATTGGAACGCATTGACCATGCCGCCAAAGCGCTTTTCAACTTCGTCCTTGCCATATCCGGCCAATTCAAACGCCTTGAACATGATCTCGGGGCGGTGGTTCCGAATTGCGCCCGACACCAGCTCATAACCGTTGCAGGCCAGATCATACTGGTATCCCAGCACCTTGAGCGGATCGCCCTCCAGTGCCTCCATCCCGCCTTGCGGCATCGAGAACGGGTTGTGCTCGAAATCAATCTTGCCGGTCTCTTCGTCCTGCTCGTAGATCGGGAAATCCACGATCCATGCGAATGCAAAACGGTCCTGATCCGTCAGGCCCAACTCATCACCGATGACAGTACGCGCCTTACCGGCTACGCCTTCAAACGCTTTCGGCTTGCCACCAAGGAAGAACGCCGCATCACCAAGCCCA
>CAYZKE010000657.1:0-1902 GCA_964478505.1 uncultured Loktanella sp. | reverse complement strand
GCGGATGCGTTGCGCATGGTCGTGACGACACCCGCTACATTGATCGGACAGCCACGGTTGGCGCGCGTGCTGGGGCGGTTGACCGATGATCTGTTACTGCTTGATGGCGATGACACGGTTGTTGGCACTCTTACGCAGGGTATTGCGCAGGCGGAAAGCTAAGCAGGGCTGCCCCGACGCGATCCTTTACGACAGAAATGCCGTGATCCGTCGGAATCACCTGGAAGCGGGGTACCGAAATTCACTTCACGTTCATGTCAGGGCATTTAACGTGATCAAAAAATAGGCTGGATCACGGTTTTTGCGATTTTTATAGGCGCTGAGGCGTGAGGCGACAGGTTCAACGCGAAATCACTAGCATATTTCTGCAGTGCAGCACCACTTTGGGGCGTCCGAGGAAAACTTCGGCGTCGCGCAAAGGGCTATCCTGCAAGATCGTTCCCTTCACGCGACTACAACATCACTGTTGCGGGTCCTTCCTACTTGGTCGGTCCAGGGTTGCATAGGGAATTGGTTTCCTGACGCAGCATCCCGCAACGACAACGGGGACCAAAAGACTATGACCTTTAGAACTTCTGCATTTGTTTTGACTGCCTTGCTGGGCACGACATCTATGGCTGCCGCGCAATGCGCCGATCCGATCAAAGTGGGTGTGCTTCACTCGCTCTCTGGCACCATGGCGATTTCCGAAACCACGCTCAAAGACACAATGGAATTGCTGATCGAGAACCAGAATGCCGCTGGCGGGTTGCTCGGGTGTGAAATCGAAGCTGTCGTTGTCGATCCGGCATCCGACTGGCCGCTCTTTGCGGAAAAAGCGCGCGAACTGCTGACCGTCAGCGAAGTCGATGTGATCTTTGGCAGCTGGACATCCGTCAGCCGCAAGTCTGCGCTGCCTGTCCTGGAAGAGCTCAACGGCCTGATGTTCTATCCAGTGCAATATGAAGGCGAAGAAAGCTCGCGCAATGTATTCTACACAGGTGCGGCACCAAACCAGCAGGCGATCCCTGCGACGGATTACTTCCTTGAGGAACTGGGCGTCGAGAAATTCGCGCTCTTGGGCACCGACTATGTCTATCCACGGACAACCAACAACATCCTTGAGGCCTATCTGCAGTCCAAAGGTATTCCTGCCGAGGATATCTTTGTGAACTACACGCCTTTCGGTCATTCCGACTGGGCCACAATCGTTGCTGACGTTGTCGCGCTGGGCGCGGACGGCAAGCAGGTTGGCGTGATTTCCACAATCAACGGCGACGCCAACATCGGTTTCTACAAGGAACTGGCGGCGGCTGGCGTGTCTGCCGATGACCTGCCTGTTGTGGCCTTCTCGGTGGGCGAGGAAGAGCTGTCGGGTCTGGATACATCCGACCTTGTCGGTCACTTGGCCGCGTGGAACTACTTCCAGTCCGCTGAATCCGAGCTGAACGACGAATGGGTCGCAGCGTGGAAAGCCAAAATGGGCGAAGACCGTGTGACCAACGACCCGATGGAGGCCCACTATATCGGCTTCAACATGTGGGTGAATGCGGTGACCGAAGCGGGCACGACAGACGTCGATGCCGTGCGCGAAGCCATGTACGGGCAGGAATTCCCGAACCTGACAGGCGGTACAGCGGTTATGCTGCCGAACCACCACCTCGCCAAGCCTGTGCTGATCGGTGAGATCACCGCTGACGGTCAGTTTGACATCATCAGCCAGACCTCTGAGGTGCCAGGCGATGCATGGACAGATTACCTGCCAGAATCTGCCGTCCTGGTCTCTGATTGGGAAACACTGGGTTGCGGGATGTATAACACCGAAACCGAAACCTGTGTGCAGTTGACTTCCAACTACTAAAGCAGCCGATCAGGGACGCATAATCCAATGCGTCCCTGAACCCCTCCCTCACAATATCGGCT
>CAYZKE010000656.1:0-1909 GCA_964478505.1 uncultured Loktanella sp. | reverse complement strand
CTGCGTACACAATGCGTGCACAGGCTGTACACATCCTGTGCGCACGCTTGGGCATCCCGCTGTTTACCTTTTGGCGGCATTTTGAAGGCCAGCGGAGGATAGGCCCATGACCGACCCCAAAGACATGACCAAGACCCAGCGCACCCATTGGAGCTATGCCACCGACGCGTTGCGGATGATAGAATATGACCTGCATTCGGTGGCGATGAAACTGCGCTGCCTGCCCCGCGAGTGGGACGAGATCTGGAAGGACAAAGACCGCCGCGACCCCAAGCGCGTGCGGGCCACCATCCGGCTGGATGCGGATGTGGTAAAGTTCTTCAAGGCGATGGGGCCGGGGTATCAGCCGCGCATCAACCGTGTGCTGCGGGCGTTCATGCACTACCGGCTGGCAGGGGTGATCGAGGGGCCGGACACGACGGACTATGTGCTGCGGCCCGAGACGCTGCTGAGCAGTGACGCGCCACGGCCAAGCTGGGGTGGGTTGCAGAAGATGGAGGCAGAGTTGGAGGAGAAACGGGCGCGGTATTTGAAGGGGTGAGGGACCGTTCCCTATGAAATGTACCGCCCGGCTTGCCCCGGCAGCGCCCGGACCTCCCCCATGGGGAGGGCGCTTTTGCGGCGGTGCTGATTGCTTCAACTGCATCTTTATTAGCGCTGTTCAGCACAGAATATCCGACAGTGCGCCCACCCCGAGGTCCGGGCGCTGGCCTGCCGTAACGACTCTTACGCGGGCATGTTCTTCAGTGCACAACTTTAGTACGTTGTAGCAAGTGAGGCCCATTTGGTTGCCTCTGCCACCTGAGGGACTGCAAGAAAATTCGTTGCTGTCGGGTTGGGGCAAACAAGGAAAAAGCAATGACTACGTTCATAGCATATCTCTTCGTCATCGCTCTGTTCATCATCGGAATGTTCGCGATGGACCGCTTGATCTGGCAACCACGTAGAAGACGGGAGGCCGAGCGTGCGCCGCGCATTAAACTCAAAGAGGCCGAAGATTTTTGGGCATCGATTGAATCCGCTTCATTGCCAATGGCGCGTGCGATGGTTCAAGATCGACTACCACGTTCACCGCAAGAGAGCCGTCTCGGTGGTGCGCCACTTGCGATTGGTGAAGGGGATACTTGGCCTCTGTCTGCAGTATCCGGTTTACCTATGGCATTTCTCGCGCAGATTAACTTTTCAGAGATGCCGAGGATGAAGGGATTTCCTGCATCAGGTATGGTCCAAATTTTTTCGTCTTTTGAATGGTTTGAAGAGACAAACACTTGCGAGGTTATCGTCAAATGGGATGAGATCGCGGCTCAAGCTCATTGTTTAGAGATCCCCGAAGTCTTCTTGAATAAAGACCGTAAAGATTGGTTCTCGGGTCCTTGGGACTTTCCTTTGAAAATGCGCCAGGACGGATTGCCGATAGAGTTTGACACGCGTCTTGCGCTTGGGAATCCATTTAACTGGCCCTTCGAAGAAAAGGACCCGACTCTTGAAAATAGACTGCCTGAGAACGACGAGGTACGCGCGATTCTCGAAGATTGGGAGGAGCGATCCGATCAAATCATAAGGAATTATTCCGACCATTGGGTTGGTGGTCAGCCCGCATTTGTTCAGTACGATGTGAGGCAACATTATACCGATCTTCAGCATCTGGACCGTGTCTTGCTTCACCTTGGGTCAGATGAATTGATCAACATCGGGGATGGCGGCATGATAAACGTGATGATTAGCCAAGCCGACTTAGCCGCCAGACGGTTTGAAAGCGCGGTACTGACTTGGGATTGCTATTAGCCCTGCAACGACCTCACCCCGACATCTCCCTCTTCCCGCGCTTGCATCGCCAGCACAGCCGCGTGTGAGGCGGCGGCTGTCGTGAAGTAGGGGATTTTGTCGTAGAGGGCGACGGCGCGGATTT
>CAYZKE010000655.1:0-1916 GCA_964478505.1 uncultured Loktanella sp. | reverse complement strand
CACTACCATAACCATGGCATTGTGCGCCTGCTGCTGGCCGACGAGGTCGGGCTCGGCAAGACCCTTTCGCTCGCGACCGCTGCGCTGGCTTTGTGCTTACTCAGCGACAAGGAGCGTCAGTCCCGCAAGCCGATCGTGATCTTCGCGCCTGCCACGCTGTGTGAACAGTGGCAAACGGAATTGATTGACAAGCTAGGCATCCCCTGCGCCCGTTGGGAGACCCAGCGCAAGGTTTGGCTAGATGTCGATGAGCGCACCATCTCCCCTGCTGGTCGCGAGCAGATTGCCAAATGTCCCTTACGGATTGGCATTGTGTCGACCGGCCTGATGATGCGTGACTCCCAGGAGAAGCAACACCTTCTGGGCTTGCGTTACGGCCTTCTAATTCTCGACGAAGCTCACAAGGCGCGCACCATGCGCGAGATGGCCGCGCGAGCCGATCATGTTCTGCTTGGCACTGCCACCCCTATTCAGACCCGTGCCGAGGATCTTTGGGACCTGATGGGCATCCTTCATCAGGGCAAAGGTCACTTCGTGCTGGGCAACGATTTCGCCAAATGGCATCGGCCACAGGAGGCCCTACCCGTCCTGTCCGGTGACCAGGCAGTCACAGAACCCAGCTTCGCCTGGGAGCTGTTGCGTTCGCCATTGCCTTTGGTCGATGCCAGCCAAGAGCCGCGAGCGCGAAGGCTCTACAGCGCCATTCGGCAAGACTTAGGATTGACCAACGGGGAGTGGCAAACGAACAAGCCGTTCACCGAGCTGTCGGACGACACGCGCGAGATCCTCGACGATGAACTCAACCGCGAGATCAGTGGAGCGACCTTCTTTCAGAGGGAGAACCCATTTGTACGTCATATCGTCCTGCGCAAACGCACCAGCCTAGAGAATGCCGGGCTTCTAACAAAGGTCGGCGTGGATGTTCATCCTGAACGGAACCTGGCGCGCGAGCTCCAGTCCTTCAACGCCCTGTTCGAAGCCGCGGCACTGCGAACCAGCGAGCATTTCAGAGAGGCTTACCGCGAGGCCCGACTTTTTGGCAAGGCACTAGCCAAACGTGGCAAAGGCGGTGGCTTCATGAAGAACCTGATGGAGCAACGTATCTGCTCGAGCATTCAGGCCGGATTGAACACAGCTCGGATGCTGTTAGCGGGACGCACCGTGCACGAAGAAGAAGATGATCAGGAAATCGATCTGAGCGTTGAATCCGACGAGGAAAGCGAAGTGCTTACGCGACTGATCGCGCGGCTGGAGCGCATCGATCAGGATCCGAAGCTCAACGCCGTCCTCCACTACCTTGAACGTGAAAAATGGCTCGACTACGGGATTATCATCTTCAGCCAGTATTACGACACCGCAAAGTGGGTAGCGGATGCACTCGCGGCTCGCTATCCGGATGAAGCAATCGGCCTCTATGCTGGCGCAGGGCGTAGCCGGCTCTATCAGGGCGGCGACAGCGTACATAGCGAACGTGAGACGTTAAAGAAAATGGTGGCTGAGCACGGTATTCGCATCATGGTCGCCACCGACGCCGCATGTGAGGGATTAAATCTGCAGACTTTGGGTGCTTTGATCAATATCGACCTACCGTGGAATCCTACGAAACTCGAACAACGCATTGGTCGTATCAAGCGCTTTGGTCAGGTCCGCGAAAAGGTGGATATGCTCAACCTGGTCAACGAGCAAACTGTAGATGAAAAGGTTTACGAGCGTCTTTCCGAGCGCATGCGTGATCGTTACAACCTGTTCGGCTCGCTTCCAGACACTATCAAGGATGAGTGGATCGATGACATCGAAACCTTGGGTGACAAACTGGACGAGTACATTAACGCGCAGAAAGAGGCCACGGGTTTCGACCTGCGTTATACCACTACGATGGAACCGACAGAAAAGGATTGGCGGGACTGTTCCGAGGT
>CAYZKE010000654.1:0-1916 GCA_964478505.1 uncultured Loktanella sp. | reverse complement strand
TGAGAAATATTGTTGCGCCCAAGGTGGCGCAGCGATAATAAGATTACGTAAGAAAATTCCCCGGAGGAGAAACATATGTCCCGTGTTGCAATTGTAACAGGCGGCTCGCGCGGTATTGGCGCAGCTATTTCAACCGCATTGAAAGATGCAGGCTATAAGGTAGCTGCGACCTATGCCGGCAACGATGAAAAGGCTGCGGCTTTTACCGCCGAGACCGGCATCAAGACCTACAAATGGGATGTCGCAAACTACGAGGCTTGTCAGGCTGGCGTTGCCCAGATCGAGGCGGACCTTGGACCGGTTGAGGTTCTGGTGAACAACGCCGGCATCACCCGCGATGCGCCCTTCCACAAGATGACACCGCCGCGACCAAGGCGGGCGACATTGGCTTTACCAAATCGCTGGCCCAAGAGGGTGCGCGCGCCGGTATCACGGTGAACATCGTGGCCCCCGGTTATATCAACACCGAAATGATGAGCACGATCCCCGAGAAGGTGATGAACGAAGTTATCCTGCCGCAGATCCCTGTAGGTCGCCTCGGCGAAGCCTCCGAGATTGCGCGGGCTGTCTGCTTCCTTGTGTCTGATGATGCGGGTTTTGTGACGGGTTCCACCCTGTCGGCCAACGGTGGCCAGTACATGATCTAGGTCAGCCGATCCTAGAAATCATAAAGGCCACGTCGCATAGACGTGGCCTTTTTATTTGCGGTGTCAAAAATCGTTAATGCGTGCTGAGACGCGAGATCTCTTCCTTGAGAAATAACTTCTGCTTCTTGAGTTTTGCGATTTCGATGTCGTCGGCAGATGGGCTTCGCTGCATCGCTTCGACATGCTCCGAGAGGTTTTGGTGCTTCTTCTTCAGTTCCTGTACATGCGAACTCAAGCTCATAATTGATCTCCTCTGGGTTTGTGTATTTTGATTGCAGCACATTCGATGTCATCTGTCACGCTGCAAGGCAGAAACTCGGCGTCTTTTCACCGTGTCAGTCATGTGTTGCGAATTCGTTAACGCCAAATGGGTAAATCTGCGCCGTTCCGTAAAACGCGCGCAACTTCGGGGGTATAACTTTCCTGATCGCCCAGATGCGCCTCGCCGTTATGCATGATCAGTGTAGGCGCCATGCGAAAAGGCGTTTTCCCTTCTTGCCGCGCTTGCAGCAAAAATAGCTCTGGCGCACGATTCGCCCGTCCTGCAATAGGCCGCACGATGATGGCCCCCAACCGCCCCGCAAGCGCATCCAGAGCCTCTGGCAGACGTTCCATTCGTTGGATCAGCGTCAGATATCCCCGTGGCCCCACACGCCGTGCGCCCACATCCAGCCAAGCCTGCAACGGCGTATCACCAGCAAAGGCAATATCCTTGCCCGTGTCATCCGATGCCGTGCCTGCGGCGCGATCAAAATAGGGCGGGTTCATAATGACGTGATCAAATCGCTCTTGTCGCAGGTCCGCAGGCAAAGCGCGCAAATCTGCCGTAACCACAGTCAGCGGCAGCGCGTTTTCATTTGCATTGCGCTGGGCGAGTGCTGCGTAGTCGGACTGTACCTCAACCCCTGTCGCCCGGAGGTCAGGCACACGCGCGGCGAGGCAAAGCGACGCGGTGCCGACCCCGCAACCCAATTCCAAAACTGTCTGTCCCGCTTTCGCCGGAACCGAGGCCGCTAAAAGCACCGGATCCACCCCGGCACGATACCCGCGCTTGGGCTGCCAAATCGCTATTTTCCCACCCAGAAAGTCGTCTTTTGTGAGGTCCTCAATCGCGCCCAAGGTCGATCTCTCCGTCGCGCATTACGGCCTCGGCCATGAACAAATCACGGTCGAGCACCATCAGGCGGCGCGGCATTATGCCAATGCTGCCTTCGAGGACGCTCATATTTACGTCGAAGGTGAACCAGTCTATACCCTCGCTGTCCAGAA
>CAYZKE010000653.1:575-1929 GCA_964478505.1 uncultured Loktanella sp. | reverse complement strand
AAGTGTGACACTTCTACTTTGCAGATGTGGGACATTCTAACTTTGCGCTGTGAACTCACGGTGAAGTGCAGTTTTGGATATTTCGTTTTATTCCAGTTGGTTCTGAATTTCCATCAGCTTGCTCTCGAAGACTTCTGCGGGCGTTCGAAAGTCCAAGCATTTGCGTGGCGTTGTGTTGAGGCGGTGGCAAATCGACTTCAAATATCGATTTGTCAGCGCCGTCGGTTCGGTCGAGCGGGGCAGGTACTTTCTCAACCTGTTGTTCGTGTTTTCCACGGTGCCTTTTTGATACGGCGCTTGCGGGTCACAAAACCACGCATCTGCACCGATCCCGTCCTTGAGGCGCTGCCAGGCGGAGAATTCCGTACCACGATCAAAGGTGATGGACTGGCGCGCATCGGCGGGCAGGGGCGCGAGCCCCTGGATCAGCGACTCCATGATCGGTTTTGATTGCCTATCTTCATTGCGCATCACGACGGTGAACCGGCTGACCCGCTCGACCAGGGAGGTCACATTGACCTTTCCATGTTCCTTGCGAAACATCATCAAATCGCACTCCCAATGGCCGAACTCCAAGCGCTCTGAGATGCGTTCAGGCCTGTTGGACAGGCTTTGAACGTCGAATATGTGGGCACGGTTGTGCCTGCGGTAGCCACGGGGTCTGCGACGTCGACGATGTTCAGGCAGATAGCGGTAAAACTGTTCTTCGCGCCCATCCTTGGAGTAGGCAAACCGATAGATCGTCTCGTGGCTCACACGGATCGGATGGCGTTCGAGTCGCATACGGCCTGCGATCTGTTCTGGCGACCAACCGGCCTTGAGGCGGTCCTCAATAGCTTCCTTTAATTCGGGATGAACGATCATCTTGCGATGAATGGCCCGGCGCTTCTCATACAGGCTCTGAGCAGTCAGAGCATAGTAGCCGTTCAGCTCAGGTAGCTCAGTGTCCGTATAGCGGTTTCGCTTGATATCTCGGTAGATCGTGGAGGGGTCTCGACCCAACCGATCCGCAATCTCGGAAATTGGCATTTTGGCTTCAAGCCATTTTGCAAGCTTGCGTCGTTCTTCCAGTTTCAGGTGACAATAGTGGATTCCCATTCTTCATCCTCCATGCAACTCTCTGTTTTGATACAGAATTTGCACTTCGTTTGTGAATCCACCGCTACACAGGATTTTAGCCAATAAGCATAATTATGGTAATTAAATGTATGACGATGACTCGATCGGCCATGTTTGATCGGATCAAGCTGCGCGCCGTGCTGCCAATTGATGGCGCACAAACGGGAACAGCAGCGCAATCACTGCCGTGATCCCAAGAACCAGTGCAATCGGATGCCCGATGAAGAAAGCGGCA
>CAYZKE010000653.1:0-565 GCA_964478505.1 uncultured Loktanella sp. | reverse complement strand
TGCCCCAAATCTTGCATCCTTTAGTCTCATAATCAGTATTATGTAATGTAAGTGGGTGCTGCGGATGTTCCACAATCAGCCAATTTGACACCTAGGCAATTCGGCCATCTGAAGACCTTGATACCGTTCGGCCTTTCTACAGAACGCAGCGCTTTTGGATTTAACGCAACCCGGCAGTATGAAGAACTGTGGAACTTGCATTTGTCACCGCGTGGCCGGATTTGCGAAAGCTTTGTTGACGACGGTCTTTGAAGCAGCGATCATGCGTCGGGTTTTGGAAAGTGACGGCGCGTTTAACGCCAAGCACGGCATCACGACCGGATTTTCGATCAGTTGAAGTCCTCACCCTGCTCTTTACGCCGTTCAATCAGGCCCTGACGAAGCGGCAGCGCGAAGCGTTGGACTGGATTGCTTGCGGCAAGACGGCGGCAAGACAATGCAAAACAACGGCGCGAACATGGGTCTGACATCGGCGACCGCCGAAAAACATCTTCGTTTTGCGCGGAAAGCTTTGAATGTTGACACAACAGCGCAGGCGGTCTTGAAAGCTGCGCTACAGAACCCG
>CAYZKE010000652.1:0-1932 GCA_964478505.1 uncultured Loktanella sp. | reverse complement strand
CGCGTTCGGAACAGACTTCCACCACAACCTGGTGGCCTTCGCACTGCGTGAGCACACCATGCGCAGTTCGGACCGGGTGTACCGCAGGCGGTCGTTCCGAGGCTAAGCTCCCAGGACGGCAGGCGGAAACACTGCCTGCCGTTCGACAAGGAGTGCTTATGCTGCCCCCGGTAGCCTCTCTCGTTCCTGGGTAAAAGTAATTTTGAAGAAAAAAGCATTTGAACCCTTGGGGTCTGTGATTGTTTAGTATTCTTGATGGCGGTGTTGGCCATCAAAAAGCCTTGTTCACAAGGCGGTCAATAGGAGTCGCGCTATGCATGGCCTGTCAAAGTCCCGGATCATGTCATCGCTTCAATGCCTGAAGCGGGTTCATTTGGAAGTCCACCGGCGTGATCTTCTGGAGTACTCGAAGGCGACCGAAGCCTCGTTTGAAGTGGGTCATGAAGTCGGTGACATGGCGATCCGTCTTTACGGGCGGGGCCGGGGGATTGAGATTCCGTATGACGATAAAGGGTTGTCCGGCGCACTGGTGCGCACCGATGAGCTGATCCGTTCCGGGTTTCGAGAACCCATATTCGAGGCGACATTTCAGCACGAGGGGGTCCTGGTTCGAGAAGACGTTCTGTTGCCATCTGCTAATGGCGAAAGTTGGAGAATCGTCGAAGTCAAAGCATCGACACGAGTGAAACCGGAGTACGTGCAGGACTGCGCCATACAGGCATGGGTTCACAAGGGTGTGGGGCTCGATTTCGACAGCATTTCGCTGGCGCATATCGACAATCAGTTCGAGTACCGCGGGGATGGCAACTACGACGGCCTGCTGACCGAAAACGACCTGACCGATGACGTACGGAGCGTTTTGCCCTCCGTGCCTGCATGGGTAGACAGGGCGAAGGAAGCGGTCGAGGGGCCAATGCCCGACGTTGCAGTCGGTGCGCAATGCACCAAGCCGTATGAATGCCCCTTCATCAAGCATTGCTGGCCAAGCGACACCAGGTATCCGATTACCGGATTGGGCGGCGGCAGAAAGAAGCTCGGGCTTCTGGTTCTGAATGGCTACCGGGATATCCGTGATGTGCCGCCATCGGAAATCAGCGGTCAAACCCAGGAGCGGATCCATCGGGTGACCGTGGAGGGGAAGCCGGAACTTTTGCCCGGTGCAAAAGCGTTTGTGAGCACATTGCCGTATCCACGGTTTTACCTGGATTTCGAGACCATCGCGCCCGCCATTCCGATCTGGCCTGACACCCGGCCCTACCAGGCATTGCCCATACAGTGGTCCTGCCACATCGAGCGCTCGGAAAGCGTCATCGAGCACAAGGAATTTTTGGATCTTTCCGGCGAACCGCCGATGCGGAAACTGGCTGAGCAGTTGATTCAGGATCTGGAAGACGAAGGGCCTGTTCTGATGTACACCAGTTACGAGCAGCGGGTGATCGTGGGTCTCGTGGAGATGTTTCCTGATCTGGCCGAAGACCTGCAAGCCATTGTGGGAAGGCTAGTAGATCTTCATCCGGTGACGAAAGAAAATTACTACCATCCTGACATGCTTGGATCCTGGTCGATCAAGGCGGTATTGCCAACGATTGCGCCCGAGATGGACTACGAACTGCTCGAGGGTATCAACGTTGGAACCGATGCATCGGTGGCTTACCTGGAAGCCATTGATCCAGCGACCACTGTGGGAAGGCGTGAGGAAATCAGGGATGAGCTATTGCAGTACTGCAAACATGATACGGAAGCGATGATAAGACTGGTTCACTTCTTTTTTGGATAAGTGTGGTCCGCAGGATTTACCGATATCTATCTGTTCATGATTCCAGTCAATTCTGTTAAGTGCGGGTTTGATAGCCTGATTCATGATTTTTAGTTTCTTTGTAAGCTTCCCCGTCAAGTAGACAGTTCATAACTAGAGTTTTCCAGCTTGAACCT
>CAYZKE010000651.1:0-1937 GCA_964478505.1 uncultured Loktanella sp. | reverse complement strand
ACCGCGTTCAACGCCGCACCTTTGCGCAGGTTATCGGACACGCACCACAGGTTCAGACCGTTATCAATCGTGCTGTCCTGACGGATACGGCTGATGAAAGTGGCGAAGTCACCGACACATTCGATGGGCGTCACATAGCCCCCGTCTTCACGCTTATCGATCACCATGACACCCGGGCTTTCGCGCAGGATGTCGCGGGCCTCGTCCTCGTCGAGATACTCTTCAAACTCGATGTTGATTGCTTCGGAGTGGCCGACAAAGACAGGCACGCGCACACAAGTGGCCGTGACCTTGATCTTGGGATCAACGATCTTCTTGGTCTCGGCGACCATCTTCCACTCTTCTTTTGTCTCACCGCTGTCCATGAACACATCAATATGCGGGATCACGTTGAAGGCGATCTGCTTGGTGAACTGCTTGGGCGGCTTGCTGTCGGTGGGGTTGTAGATTGATTTGGTCTGGTCCCACAGCTCATCAATGCCGCCCTTACCGGCGCCCGACACGGACTGATAGGTGCTAACGACAACACGCTTGATCGTTGCGCGGTCATGCAGCGGCTTGAGCGCCACAACCATCTGGGCTGTCGAACAGTTCGGGTTCGCGATGATGTTTTTCTTGGAATAGCCGTGCACGGCCTGCGGGTTCACCTCGGGCACGATCAGCGGCACATCGGCGTCATAGCGGTAAAGCGACGAGTTATCGATGACCACACAACCGGCTTTGGCGGCCTTGGGCGCGTAAATCTTGGTCGCCTCGGACCCGACAGCAAAAAGCGCCATGTCCCAGCCGGTGAAATCAAACGTATCAAGGTCCTTGGTCTTCAGGGTTTTATCGCCAAAGCTGACCTCGGTGCCCAGCGATTTACGGCTGGCAAGTACGGCAATCTCGTCCACGGGAAAGGCCCGCTCGGCGAGGATGTTCAGCATTTCGCGGCCCACATTCCCAGTGGCACCGACAACGGCGATTCTATAGCCCATTTGGCTGGCTCCTTGTTACAGATGCGCCCCTTTAACGCGTGGGGGGACCAAGGGAAAGGGGTGGGCATCGCGAACCCACTGCCAGCCCAGTTTTACAGGCATCTTTGTTGCGGGTTTGCATTGCAAATCATCTGTGTGAATTCGCAGTTTGTTAATCCTCAGGGGCTAAGGGTTGTGGGGGAAGGAATCTCTGCATGAAGAATGTACTATTCATAACGATCGCTACGGCGACGGTGCTTGCATCGCCTGGCTTGGCACTGGTCGCACAGCAAAAACCTGAAAGCGGCGATCTTGCACTGGTCGTTGCGTCCCCGTTTGGCAGGTCGGTTGAGCAGGTGCTTGACGCATCAGGAATGACAGATGCCTATCCAAATCGTGCGCCACTGGGCGCTTTCGTCCAATTGGAAACACCGCAAAGCTACGACCTGCTAATTGAAAACGGGGCCTGGCTCGTATTGCGCGGCAAGGAGATACTCGAGCTATGCTAGCGACAGCAACACACTCCGCAGCAGGACAGCAGCGGCCAGCAAACGAACGCTTCGTGCAGCAGGTTGCGAACTGGATATTGGCGCCCGTCCCTGCAGTGGCAGCCTATGCCGTGAACGATTTGCCTCATTGGTGGGTTTTTGCAGTGATCGGGCTGCTGCTCGGCGTGCTGGGCAACGCGGCGACAAGGCTTTCACCCGAACTCCGCGACTACGTCATCAGTTTCAGCTTTGTAGGTCAGTGCATCCTGCTGACATCCGCACTTGCCGGCCACCCGTGGCAGATCGATTCGCACATGTTGTTCTTCGCAGTATTGGCGATCGTATCAACATTGGGCAGTCCGCGCGCGCTGGTTTTCGCAACCGCGCTGGTGGCCTTGCATCACATGGCGTTCAGTATCGTTCTCCCCGGCCTGGTCTTTCCAAGCGGAGGTCTGGTCGGAAATCTTGAGCGGGCAGCACTCCATGCCGCGAT
>CAYZKE010000650.1:0-1940 GCA_964478505.1 uncultured Loktanella sp. | reverse complement strand
TAGCACGCTGCACGACGCCCAACAATCGTCGCGTGACGGTAAAGGTCACGTCCTTGTCCTGAAGCGCGCGCATGTATGGCACCAAATTCATCGCCATCACATCGGGTGAGAAGGTACGATCCGGCGTCATGATCTCGACCTCGGCACCGGCATTTGCGGCAACCTCGGCGGCTTGCAAGGCGGGGTGATCGCCACTCTCGTCGTAGATGAGGACCTTGCCTGCAGGCTTTACATCACCCGATATGATGTCCCAAGCAGACACGACATGGGGCTGCTCGCCTTTCTGTTCAAACAGTTCCAAATTCGGCAAGCCACCCGTGGCCACGATCACTACGTCGGGGTTCAGGGCGGTGACGTCCGCCGCCTCTGCCCATGTATTGAAATGGAAGGTGACGTCGCGCGCAGCACATTGGGCCATGCGCCAGTCGATGATCCCGATCATCTCGCGGCGACGCGGGGATTGGACGGTCAGACGCACCTGTCCCCCGGGCTCGGATGCCGCCTCAAACACGGTCACATCATGGCCGCGCTCTGCAGCGACGCGCGCAGCCTCCAAACCCGCAGGACCAGCACCAATGATCACAATCTTCTTCTTGGTCGCAGCAACAGGCATATCATGCGGCATCGATAATTCGCGGCCAGTTGCTGCGTTATGAATGCACAAGGCTTCACCCCCCTGATAGATGCGGTCCAGACAGAAGGTTGCGCCAACACAGGGGCGGATATCGTGCTCCCGTCCTTCGACAATCTTGCGTACAATATGCGGGTCGGCCATATGGGCGCGCGTCATCCCGACCATATCCAAAAGGCCCGCCTGCACGGCGTGGCGCGCACCCGCGACATCAGGAATACGCGCAGCATGAAAGGTCGGCAGACCAGTGGCATGGCGCACAGCCCCGGCGAAATCCAGATGCGGCGCGCTCTTCATGCCTTGAACCGGGATCACGTCTGTCATTGCCGGATCGGTATGGATGCGCCCCTTGATCACATTGAGAAAATCGATCTGCCCGGTCGCGGCTAGGCGTTTGGAAATGTCCAACCCCTCTTCGGCGGTAATGCCGCCCTTCTGGGCCTCATCGGCTGTGTAGCGCAGCCCGATGATGAAATCGGGGCCAACGCGCTTGCGCACGGCCTCCAACACATCAAGCGGAAAGCGCAGACGGTTTTCCAGCGTGTCCGCCCCATAGGGTCCGGTCAGGTCATTGGTCAGGGGGGACCAGAACTGATCAAGCAAGTGGCCGTAGACCTGCAATTCGATGCCATCCATGCCGCCCGCCTGCATCCGTTCGGCCGCATCGGCGAAATCAGAGATAATGCGCGTGATATCCCAGTCTTCGATCAGTTTGGGAAAGGCGTGATGCGCAGGTTCGCGGTGCTTGGAAGACGACACAGACGGCAGCCAATCTCCCTTGTTCCAAGTCGTGCGCCGTCCCAGATGGGTCAGTTGGATCATCACCGCGCAGCCATGTTCATGCACCGCGTCTGTGAGGTTCTGAATCCACGGCACGACTTCGTCCTTATAGGCGAGGACATTGTTGAACACCGGTGGGCTGTCACGGCTGACTGCGGCAGAGCCTGCTGTCATCGCCAAGGCGACCCCTGCCTTGGCGCGTTCTGCATGATAGGCCGCATAGCGTTCCTTGGGCATGCCGTCCTGCGGATAGGCAGGTTCATGGCTGGTCGTCATAATGCGATTGCGCAAGGTCAGATGTTTGAGCTGGAAAGGCTGAAGCAATGGATCGGCGGACATTCTGGGCTCCTTGTGCGCTGATGCCTCAGCCTTTCGAGAATTGATACACCTGTCAAATTCTTTAGAAATACCTCATCCAAAAGACCGAAACCCACAAGAACCGCGCTAGCCGTGAGGCATGGATTGATGCAGCCAAAGCCCGCGTTGTCCTGCGAGCTGACATTGGCGAGGGCCGCCGCCACTTTCAGCT
>CAYZKE010000649.1:636-1949 GCA_964478505.1 uncultured Loktanella sp. | reverse complement strand
TATGCGTCTGGCCAACTACATCTATCCAACCATCATGAGTACCGTCAAGATGATCCCATCGTTCATCGACATGCTGAGGGTACATGATGGAAATCGGCTTGACCAAGCGAGAAGTCAATCGTCGGCGCTGGCTTGAGCGCATCGAGTCGTGGAAACACAGCGGTCTGACGCAAAAGGCGTTTTGTCGGCAGCACGGCCTGGGGCTGGCCTCTTTTCGTCGCTGGCGCCATATCGCCATGCGCGAGGGCGGGCCAGAGGGTTCGTCAGCGGTCACGTTTTTACCGGTCAATGTTGTTGAACCCGGCACTGCCAATCTGTCGGTAGTGATCAACGATTCGCTGCGCATTGAGATCCCTGCCGGCTTTGATCTCGCTACACTCAGACAAGTGGTTCAGGCCCTCCAAGCAGCATGATTTCATTTGGATCGAATACCAAGGTCTATCTGGCGACGGGCGCCACCGACATGAGGAAGGCTATCAATGGGCTGATGGTGTTGGTGCAGGATGTTTTGGAGGCTGATCCGTTCTCAAGCCATTTGTTCGTTTTTTGCAATCGGCTGCGCGATAAGATCAAGATCCTGTACTGGCACAATAATGGATTCTGGCTGTTTTACCGGCGCCTTGAAAAACAGCGATTCTGGTGGCCCGAAGCGGAAGGGCGTGTCGCTGTCGAGCTCACTCCACGGGAATTGAGCTGGTTGCTCGAGGGCTTGGATGTCACCCGTGTCGAGGCCCACAAAGTGGCTGATTTTTCGTTGTTTTAACGCCTTGTTCTGCTGCTTGCCGGGAGGCCGTTTGGTATAATCCGACGCATGGATTCGGCCGGTGCATCCCTCCTCGATAATGGCGATCGGCTCAAGGCTGAGGTGATCAAATTACGGGATGCGGTCAAAGAAAAAGAACGCACGCTTGCCGAGAAAGAACAGGCACTCAGCGACAAAGATCAGCGTATAGAACAGTTGCTCGATTACATCGTGCTGTTGCGCAAACGTCAGTTTGGCGCCAGTGCGGATCGTCCGAACAAAGATCAAATCCCCCTGTTTGATGAAGCGGAGCTGGAACAGCTGATGGCTGAGCTGGGCCTTTCCTCAGACGAGGGTGACGAAGCAGAATCAAGCGCGCAACACAAAGCAAAGACACCCCGGAAGAAACCGGTCCGGCGCCCGCTACCCACGCACTTCCCTCGCGTCGAAAAGATCATTGATCTTTCCGATGATCAGAAGGCCGCCATGGGCGATGACTGGAGCTTCATCGGCTATGACACGTCAGAGCAGTTGGCGGTCATTCCACGGCAGCATTACGTGATCGCCTACC
>CAYZKE010000649.1:0-626 GCA_964478505.1 uncultured Loktanella sp. | reverse complement strand
TCAAGTGGCTTTCCAATCTCAACATGGGCCTGTCGATTGCCCTGCTCGCGCTGTTCGCGATCCTCGGGGCCAGCCTCGCGGCGCGTCCCGATCAGATCCTACCCAAAGCGATTGCCCATAGCTCGGTGATTGCCGATGTCGTGGTGCGCAAGTTTGTCGACGGCCTACCGCTCTACCGGCAGGAACAGATCTACGCCCGGGAAGGCATTGATCTGAGCCGCCAGACGATGAGTGGCTGGGTGATTCAACTGCATGAGCGGCTTTCACCGTTGATGACGGCCATGCAGCGGTTCCTGCATCAGGGCCGTACCCTCCATATCGACGAAACACGCCTGCAGGTGCTCAATGAGCCGGGGCGGGAAAACAGTCAGCTGTCGTACATGTGGGTCTATGTCGGCGGCCCACCGGACAAACCGGTGGTCTGGTTTCAGTATGCGGACAGCCGTGGTGGCGAAGTCCCCGAACGCTTCCTCTGCGCAAACGACGATCCACCACCGGAGATGTACCTGGTGACCGACGGGTATGAAGGCTATAACGCCCTGTCCAAGTCGCCGGGCGTCTTGGGCCATGCCGCCTGCTGGGCGCATGTGCGAAGGCGCTTTGTCGAGGCGACCCATGGGCGCAAG
>CAYZKE010000648.1:0-1956 GCA_964478505.1 uncultured Loktanella sp. | reverse complement strand
ACGATCCGCCAATGGCTTTCGCCTGATCCGTCGTCTCCGGAATGTCCGCTGTGCAAGGCACTTTCGTTGATCACGTCTAGATGCTCGGGCGCAAGTTCGCCAAGTGCTGCGCGAATTTCTGTTTCAAGTGCCATTATTTTTCCTCTGCCCTCTTCAATCTTCTGCTGCAGAGTTTAATGTTACTTCTCCGAGTCGAAAAGGTAAGAGACAGAATGAAGAAAGATGATCCCTTTGGTTTCGACATGTCCGTGTCGAGTTCGAAGAAGAAGAACCCGCGCGGGCGGCGTGGGATGTCCGGTGCGTCCGAGACATCGACGCGGGTTTGTGATCATGAGGGCTGTGAAGAGGCAGGCAAGTATCGCGCGCCGAAATCGCCTGATGTTCTGGATGATTACTTCTGGTTCTGTCAGCAGCACGTGCGCGAATACAATCTGAAGTGGAATTTCTTCGATACCACATCAGAGGCCGAATTGGCCGCACAGATGGACAGCGACCGCGTATGGGACCGTCCGACCAAGCCGTTCAAACGCACGGTCGAAGAGGCCGCATGGGCGCGTTTGGGTGTCGATGACCCGCATCAGGTGCTGGGCGAGAACGCGACGCGCAATCCGGGCCGTGGTGCTGCGGTGGGGCGCAAACTGCCTCCGACAGAGCGGCGCGCGGTTGAGATCCTGGATGCAAAGGACAACATGTCCAAGCAGGAAATCCGCAAAGCCTATAAGGCTTTGATCAAGGTTCTGCACCCTGACATGAACGGCGGCGACCGCAGCCAGGAAGAACAACTGTCAGAGGTTGTCTGGGCCTGGGATCAGATCAAGGTCAGCCGTAACTTCCGCGACAAAGACTAAAGGCGCCCGCAGGCGCCTTTCATCATCATTTCACAATTGTTCAACGGATCAGTTGCGTCGATACAAATTCGCGCGCGACAATGAGCTCAACTCTTCGGTTGCAAGCCGACCAGTTGGGCGTGTGTAGCCGTAATCCTGATCTTCCTGCACGGACGCCATCAAATAATGCCCACCAAGCGCCCCCGCAAACCAGATCGCGGCGATCCAGGGTTTGGCGATGAACGCTGATACCATCAAGAGCGGCGCGTAGACCGTGCCGCCGGCTGGTTCAATCAGCGTTCCGGCCACGATAGAGGCAATCACCGCAATCGCGAGACTGCCCACAATGGCCCTTGCAAAGCCCAGAGCGCCCAACGCGCCCATCCAGCCACGCGCAAAATAGAGCGCGATTGCGCCGCTCAACGCGCCCGCGCAGATGACCCAATAGGTGGCGTTCGATGCTGTCAGTTGAAGCGTGTAAGGTGCATCAAGCCCTGTCATGACCAAAACCGTCACAAGCGCCGTCAGCACAACAATTGAGACGCAGCCCCAAGCATAAGGCCGCCGCTCCCGTGTGAGATATAGTTTTTCCGTAAAACGCGCAAACATCGCGTTGACCCCCATTACTCTTTATACGACGACTTTTTACACAGGAACTTAGGGTTGGCTCTGTGCAATTTGTCACAACAACAACATATTCTATAGGCATAAAATTGCCATAAAATGTCGAATTCTTCAAGAACAAAGCAGAAATTACAGCAAGTTTTCCGAACAATATGATCGAGCCTTTATAATTAACCGTGCTTCTGGAAACACCTACTCATCACTGGTCTTTGCGATGTTAAGGTTTCATTTACTCTCTCCCGAAAAACACACTCGGCTCAGCGCTCCGAGGCGCGAATCAAACGCAAAGCGGTCCGGTGAAGTCGCAGTGCCTACCTGCATCTGTCCAGTCTTGGGCGTCCCACCAGACCAATGCGCCCTTTCCCTTGCAGAGGCGCGCGTTATGTTGCATCTCGGTCTTGAATAGATTTGACGAAAGATAAAGGCACCGGAAATGGCGGATGGTATGACTGACATGCAAGCAAAACCCACCGAAGAAATCTCGGTCCGCGAAGTTTTTGGCATC
>CAYZKE010000647.1:0-1958 GCA_964478505.1 uncultured Loktanella sp. | reverse complement strand
TATGGCTGTCTGGGATGCCATTGCGAAGATCGCGGAAAAGCCGCTTTACCAACTGCTCGCCGAGAGCAAGGGTGTCGCAGCAAACCGCCGCGTCTTTGTTTATGCCGCGGGTGGCTATTACTATCCGGGCAAAGACGACACGGCGCTGCGCCAGGAAATGCGGGGCTATCTGGATCGCGGCTATAACGTGGTCAAGATGAAGATCGGTGGTGCTGCGATTGACGAAGACCAGCGGCGGATCGAGGCTGTCTTGGCCGAAATCGGCTCGGAGGCGCAACTGGCCGTCGATGCGAACGGCCGCTTTGATCTCGAAACCGCCATCGCCTACGCCAAGATGCTGCGCAACTATCCGCTGTTCTGGTATGAGGAAATCGGTGATCCCCTGGACTATCAGCTTCAGGCCGCGATGGCCGAGTTCTACCCGGGTCCCATGGCGACGGGTGAAAACCTGTTCTCGCATCAGGACGCGCGAAATCTGATCCGTTATGGCGGAATGCGCCCTGACCGCGATTGGCTGCAGTTCGATTGCGCGCTCTCTTACGGGTTGGTCGAATACCTGCGGACGCTTGATGTGCTGGAAACGGCGGGGTGGTCACCGTCACGCTGTATCCCGCACGGAGGGCACCAGATGTCACTCAACATCGCGGCGGGTCTCGGGCTGGGTGGCAACGAGAGCTACCCCGACCTGTTCCAGCCCTATGGCGGATTTCCGGATTCCGTCAGCGTAGAAGACGGCCATATCATCATGCCCGAACTGCCGGGTATCGGTTTTGAGGGGAAATCCGACCTGATCAAGGTTATGCGCGAACTGGCCGAGTAGGACGATTGCATCAGGACAGCAGAAACGGAAAACGCCATGCACCCTCGTGACGCTTTTGTGTCACGAGGGCATGCATGTAACGCCTATTCGTCACATTTTTATCCGTCGCTTGCGTATCGTCACACATAGACCTCGCAGAAGACAGGTGACGAGGAGTTGCTCTATGTGCTGTAGGCTTGCTCTGGTGCCGTTATCCAGATTGGCTCACGGGTTTTGTCGCATATCTTGACCGCCTGCTTTGGCAGGAGTTGAGAAGACGTGGCGCAGGATATGCGAGGACCATTCAGGGACCAGTGAACACACCGCACCGGATCCGATACATGTCTTCAGTCTGCGCTGGCGGTTCCCGTGCTGACAGCATGCAGGCTGGCGGGAATTTGCGTCAGGTCTGGCAATGTCTTGCCATAAATTTTTGCGAAATTCCCGAAAAAGGAGTCCCATTCCGCGCGCAATTGCGCCACCCTTGGCGCGACCCGGAACGAACCGGGGGACAATTATGGGTGCTAAGCCCGATCTGGGAGGACTACATGTTTAAAGAAGTATTGCGCAGGCCCGCTGGCCTGCTTGGCGCAGCTGTTGTTGCATTGAGCTTTGGTGCACCTGCAGTGGCACAAGAGCAGCTTTCAATCGCAACCGGCGGTACCGGTGGCGTCTATTACCCGATGGGTGGCGGACTTGCCGAGATCATCAACAACCACATCGACGGTTATGCCGCTGCGGCCGAGGTCACAGGCGCATCGGTCGAGAATATGGGTCTGATCGCGACAGGCGATGCGGATCTGGCCATCGGTCTGGCCGATACAGTTTCACAAGCCTATACAGGCACGGGGCGCTTTGAGGGCCAGCAACTGCCGATGATCCGCGGCCTTGCATCTCTCTATGCCAACATGGTGCAGATCGTGGCGCTCGAAGGCTCCGGCATTACATCGCTGGAAGATCTGCGCGGCAAGCGCGTGTCAATCGGTGCGCCAGGCTCTGGTACCGAGGTCAACACCAATGCGATCCTTGAGGCCAATGGCATCAGCTATGATGATATCGAAGAGCAGCGTTTGAACTTCAACGAAACAGCTGATGCGCTGAGCAACGGCGACATCGACGCTGGTTTCTGGTCTGTCGGTGCGCCCACATCCTCAATCCT
>CAYZKE010000646.1:1000-1960 GCA_964478505.1 uncultured Loktanella sp. | reverse complement strand
CGACTGCGTCAGAAGCGGTGCCGTCGAACAGCCGTTCAGCATGGTTGCTTCCGGCAAAGGCTCCGTGTGACAGGCCGTGCCCGCGCATCGGTAGAGCATAGGCGTAGCACTCGCGCCACAGCTGCTCCCAACCGAGCCGCCGCTCTCGCGCCTCGGCGAACCTTTCGAAAACTGCCGGCAGTGACGCATCCGTCATGCACCGTTCCAATCAAGCTGTAGTACGAAAAGGAATATAAGCCTATAATGGCAGGCTGTCAACGCCATTTCTCGCTGCGATGGGCAAGGTGTGAAAAGAGTTGGTGAGGGGTGATGACCCAAGTCTGATTGCAGCCGACAATCCGCTTGCATATCTCCACGCAAGTGAGTGGGCGGAGCCAAGATGCTGTTCCTCCGCAATCGTCGAACTCACCTCTGACGACGCTGGCACCCAGCGCAGCCAGCGACGACATCAAAGCTCTTGAAGGAAGCGCGGGTGCGTTTTGCAGCAAGACGCGGTCGCTCATGGGATCACAGAGCAACCAGCCGTCGGCCCCCTCGAGGTAGGTGAAGCAATGGCGAAAGCCGCGCTTGAGCCAACCGAGGCACATTGCACGCACCTGCATTTGGAAGCCGACTACGAGCACACGCGGATCTCCTTCATTGAAAACGGAATATATACCTAGTGACGATGCTTGCATAGTAAGACATTCTCAGCGTCAGTTTCAATCGGAGCGGAACCGCTGCCATGCTGACCCATGAACAGATCTGGCGGGGTGTGGACCGTCTGGCATTGCGCAATGGATTATCGCCATCGGGCTTGGCCAAACGTGCCGGACTTGATCCGACGACGTTCAACAAGAGCAAGCGGGTTACTCAGGACGGAAAACAACGCTGGCCGGGCACTGAGAGTCTGTCGAAGATTCTCGAAGCAACTCAGGCAAGCTTGGCCGACTTCGGCAAAACTCGTCCAAGACAAAGGTT
>CAYZKE010000646.1:0-990 GCA_964478505.1 uncultured Loktanella sp. | reverse complement strand
ATTCGCATGTCACAGATATCGGAAGAGTCTTTCGATAAGTCAGGCTTCCCCAAAGATGCTGATTGGGAAGAAGTTGACTTTCCAGCGATTGATGATCCGCGCGCTTATATTATTGAGCTAGACAAAGACGTGGCGCAAGGTTTCTGTCGTCCCGGTTCTTTCTTAGTGATTTCGCCGTCAAGCAGCGTCCGGCGGCACGATCGAGTGATTATCAAGACCAAGCAAGGCAGCTTGATCATTGGCACTATCAAGCGAAAAGCACCGCAACAGTACATTATCGCTGAAGTCAACAACTCTTCGGCCGATCTCCCCCTGGATGCCAAAGACATCGCGTGGATCGGGCGTATCGTGTGGGTAAGCCAATAGCAGTCGCTTGGGTTGGTGCAGCTGGATCGCCTATTGACGAGTCATGGTACCAGCGACAAAATCATATTCTGCTTCCAGAACATGCTCTGTCCCATCGCGACTTGGGAAAGACGAATAGAGGTAGAACTCGCTGACTGGAAAGGGCGGCATGCGCACCAGCGAATGACGCAGCAGATAGGACGCGAGGCGGACCTCTTCCGGCGGCGTTCCAAAACGCGCAATAGTGACGTGTGGGACGAACTTGCGCCGACCGATCGGAATTCCGACATCAGTCGCGCAGGCATTGACCGAGCGCCGCAGCCTATCAAGCCCGAGACCGCCACATCCCCCTACCCAAAGCTGGCGAACCGGCCCTCGAGGTGGGAAGTGTCCGAGGCCACGCAATTCCAGGTCAAATGGAGATTGGCGCACGCTGGTCAGTCGCTCGCCGAAGTCTACGAACGTTCCATCGTCAACACTGCCGAGAAAGCTCAACGTCAGGTGCATATCCTCGGGTGCCACCCAGCTGGCATGCGGTAGCCCGCGACACATGCGATCAAACGCATCAGCCAACTCCGATGGCATTGGGAGTGCTACAAAGAGCCGAGGCACGGTAGCTTCGATTGATCTTGCATGATCGGCGCA
>CAYZKE010000645.1:940-1961 GCA_964478505.1 uncultured Loktanella sp. | reverse complement strand
GTAATAGTCGAACAGCATCCGCATCAGCGCGCGACGGTGACGGGTGCGTTTGCCGAGGCTGGACTGGATACCCCCCAGATCGGGCAGATAGGTGCTTTCCTCGTTGAACAGGTATTCGATCACGGGGACATTGGTCACCTGCCGGATACGGTAGAGCAGCCGCTTGGCCACATGCCATTTCTTGCAGACAAGGATCAGCAGTTCACGCTCGCGCCCCAGCGTGCTTTCGGTTTCCCAGAAGCGCGAGGCAAAGCGGCGTCCGATGCGCCCACGACCGGCGAGGAACTTGTAGAGGCTTCGCCCCTCGTTCGAGATCTGGAACCGCACGCCTTCGGCCGCATAGAGATCGCCCAGCCGCGCTTTCAGCTGCGTCGCGCCGGGGCTGATCTTGCGCGCGAACAGGAAATCCTGGCTCAGCAGCAGATCGTAATGATCGTTGTAGAAAGTCACCGGCATCCCGTAGTCCGAGAACATCAGGAAGGTCAGGGTGCGGCAGTTGATCTCGGACTCGGGGATCAGATGGCGGACAAGGGTCTGGAAGAACGTCTCATCCGGGATCCATGTGGTGCTGAAAAAGCGCATCACATCCCGGCGGCGACGGCTGAAATCGAGGATCTGCTCGATCGTGCGGCGACGCAGGCACCACCATTGGCTGCCGATCTGGATCTGGATGTCATGCGGTATCTCGCGCTTCAGGCCCAGCTGTTTTTGCAGGTTGAAGGCCGCGTAGAAAAGGCGCTTGTTGTTGCGTTCATTGAAGAAATGCCGATAGATCAGCCGGTCTTCCTTCATGCCGGTCTTGATCCAGTCGCTTTCGAAGAAATCAAAGCTCTCGATGTAGTCCGAATCGGCCGAATCCAGGAAATCATGTGCGTATTCTGCCGATTTGATCGCCATGCAGTCGCCGGACAGCATGTAGAAATGCGTGGCGCGCGGAAAGGCGTCGACCGCGGCCTGGACGGCGGCCAGCGTGGCCTGCACCAGGGACCATTCACCCCAGCCGCACTTGGATGGGAAGCAC
>CAYZKE010000645.1:0-811 GCA_964478505.1 uncultured Loktanella sp. | reverse complement strand
CGCCTGTGCGATGATCGCCTCGGGGTCCTTGTGGCACAGAAGAATGAATGCAATTCTCGCCATTCAGGGAACCGAAAGCCTCTGGTTAAGGATATGGGGTAGAGTGTTATCTACCCTGAAGGAATGAATAAACAGGGTTTCTTTCGATTTTGCAAAGTTGGTATATAGCGTCGCATAAAAAAGACGCTTGGTTTGGAGGCGGGGCAGATGGGGTTTCCGGGCACCTGGATGACGGAAAGCGAAAGCGTGGTCTATCGCGTGGTGCCGAAATGCGCCTGCTCGACCATCGGGCAGATCATGTTCTATTCGGATCATGGCGAGTTTTTCGACGGTGATATCCACGATTCCACCGCCGGCCTGCACAAATGGGCGCAGCCTGACAGCCAGAAGCTGATCGAGACGAACGTCAAGAGCCATGCCTCCTATGCGTTCACCTGCGTGCGCAATCCCTATACGCGAATCCTGTCGTCCTTCTTCGACAAGATCTGCGGTATTCAGCGCAACGGGCGGCGCTACCGTGGCAATCTGGTGCCGACACTGACCCAGAAATACGGGGTCGAGGTGGGCGGTCCGGATGGCACCGCTGAATTCGACCAGATCCGCAGCTTCCGCCGGTTCCTGCTTTTCGCGCGCGACACCATCCGCTGGCGCCGCCCGATGGAGCCGGACATTCATTGGTCGGCCATGTCAGGCCATATCAGCACCTTCATTGTAAATGGCGGGCGCTACGACGACATTTTCTGGACCGAGACTTTCAATGATGGCATGGCCAAAGTGCTGGGTCAGGTTGAATCAAAAAACGCGATTGATC
>CAYZKE010000644.1:710-1962 GCA_964478505.1 uncultured Loktanella sp. | reverse complement strand
TTCAACGATCCGCTGCTGACCGTCAAGGATCCGGGGCACAGTCAAGCGGAGCTAAGGTATCATGCGCTTGGCAAGACGAACCTCGGCCGGCCATTGCACGTGACGTTTACGCTTCGTGCCGAAGCCACCCAGATCCGCGTGATCTCGGCCCGCGACATGCATCGGAAGGAAAGAGCCCGCTATGAACAGGAAACATAAGGCGCCACCCGCGTTCGAGAGCGAGGCCGACGAGCGCGCCTTCTGGGAAACCCACGACTCCACGGACCATGTGGACTGGAGCAAGGCCGAGCGCGCCCGATTCCCGAACCTCAAGCCCTCGACGCGCGCGATTTCTCTCCGGCTACCGGTACCGCTTCTGGAACGCATCAAGGTCGCCGCCAACAGGCGAGACGTCCCCTACCAGTCCCTGATCAAGATGTGGCTCGCCGAGAAGGTGGAGCGCTCGTAAAGCAGGAGGGGGCCGGCTTGCCGCGCGAGAGAAAGAGGTTGCGTCCTCTTTCCTTCTTTCCCTGCTCGACGGCCAAACGCCGGCTGAGTCATACGGCGACGGGCGACCTGGGGATATGATGGACAAGGCCATCGCCTTGCCCACATCTTCATAGGCTCAACAACCGCAAGGGGATATGATAAACAAGTTCTTGGAGGCATGATCAGGTCGCGGAATACAGCTGAATTTTGCCGCCGGGCTGTCCAATAATTGCGGACCACCTCATAGAGCCAACTTCCTCGTCCATAGGCAAACTAACATGGAAGACTATTCTGACGCGGAGGAAGGCTACTTATATATTCTCGGGGTCAAAGATATCGAGCTTCCGGTGTCCAAGATCGGAAGAACTGTCAGAGATCCGGCCGTCCGGTGTGCAGAAATCAATCAGAGCTCGACCGGTGATTTTCTTTGGGAAGTGGCGCACAAAATCACAGTAAACGACTGTCGGAAGCTCGAATATTTGGTTCACGCAAAGCTCTCGCCACTCCGACAGAAAAGGCGCGAGTTCTTCAATATTTATCCGGATGACGCAATCCGGGCGGTTCAATCCATACTTTCGTCGGCGCCAGGCGTGAGAGAAATAGTGAACATAGAAATCAAGGAAAAAAATACCGACGTCCCGAGAAGAAACCTTCGCCCTTACAAGCAATCCACCCGCACAAGTCGTGACACAACGTACGCCCATATACTTGACGGGTTCACGGAGTCACTCGGTGTTAAAGGAAGACCATTCGGCCAATTAAACAAACCCGTTTTCGGAATTAG
>CAYZKE010000644.1:0-700 GCA_964478505.1 uncultured Loktanella sp. | reverse complement strand
TGCCGCCGCCCGGCTTGCCCGGCGCGAACAGCGGCTCGATATGCGCCCATTCCTCATCGGTCAGGTCACTCGGATAGCGCAACTTGTCGCGGTTATAGCGGGGGCGGTTTTCAGTAGTTCACATCGGGTGCCTCACGAGAAGAATCGACACCCACAGGGAATCACAAGCGGCTCACACACTTCAAGAGGGCGTTTCGGCCCCACCCCTAACTGATTCATCCGACTCATAAAGTCGCCGGACGGACACTAAAGGAAGACCATTCGGCCAATTAAACAAACCCGTTTTCGGAATTAGTGATGGACGCGAAGGGGTCCAGTGGAATCTGGCGATATACCCTAACGACGGGGAAGCGCGAGTAGGCGTCAATCTTGAAGGCATGAAATATCGCGGCTGGCCGATTGCCACACTGATAAAGTCCGAACTGGAAACGCCAGTGTTCCCGAAACTTGTGCCGCATCTGCGCAACCCGGAGAATATCCACTTACGTTTCGTTCGCGACGCGTGGCAGGTAAATTCGAGACCGGACATAAGGGAGGAGTATTTGGGTGGGCGAGAGTTTCGCCTCTCCGATCTTACCGCAGATTTATGGCGCAAGATACTTATTGAAGCCATCGGTTGCCTCAACAAAGATCGGAACTACCTTGGTCGAGGTCATCAAGCTGTGACACTGCTAAGAAAAGCTGGCCCGGATGCGAAACC
>CAYZKE010000643.1:0-1964 GCA_964478505.1 uncultured Loktanella sp. | reverse complement strand
CGCCGAGGGCGACCGCACCCTGCTCTGCCCGCAGGCCTGCGGCGCAGAGGCGGCGTGGGTCGGCTCTGTAAATGTCATCGCCCCCAGCAGTCTGGCCGAAATGGTGCGGCATTTTACAGGGCAGGCCGTGCTGCAACCATCCCAACCGGGCGAGGTTCTGGCACGATCCGGTGCACGCGACCTGTCGGAAGTCAAAGGGCAGGAACGGGCCAAACGCGCGCTTGAGATCGCAGCCGCCGGGCGGCATCACTTGCTTTTGGTCGGCTCACCAGGTTCGGGCAAGTCCATGCTGGCCGCCCGTATTCCGGGCATCCTGCCGCAATTGTCGCCTGCCGAAGCGCTCGAGACCTCGATGATCCACTCGCTTTCGGGGCTTTTGGACGAGGGCGGGATCAACCGCGAACGCCCCTTTCGCGAACCGCACCACACGGCGTCGATGGCAGCCATCGTCGGCGGTGGCCGCAGCGCCAAACCCGGCGAGATCAGTCTCGCGCACAACGGGGTGTTGTTCATGGATGAATTCCCGGAATTCCCGCGTACCGTGCTTGAGACCCTGCGCCAGCCTATCGAAACCGGTGAAGTCGTTGTCGCGCGCGCAAACGCCCATGTCCGCTATCCCTGCCGGTTTATGCTGGTCGCGGCGGCCAACCCCTGCAAATGCGGCTACCTCGCTGATCCGGCCCGCGCCTGCACACGTGCACCGATCTGTGGCGAGAATTATCTGGGGCGTATTTCAGGCCCGCTGATGGACCGGTTCGATCTGCGTGTCGAAGTACCTGCCGTCGCCTTTACCGACCTCGACCTCCCCGAAACCGGCGAAAGCTCGGCCGATGTTGCCAGCCGCGTCCATAAAGCGCGCGACATTCAAACCGCACGGTTTGCAGGGCATGGCACTGCACGGGTCAACGCCGACGCCGAAGGCCATCTGCTCGATGAAATCGCAACGCCTGATGCAGAGGGACGTGCACTCCTGCTCAAAATCGCGGAACGCTTTGGCCTCTCGGCACGTGGTTATCACCGCGTTCTGCGGGTAGCGCGGACAATCGCGGATTTGGACGGTGAAGCAGATGTCCAAAGACCCCACGTGGCCGAGGCCGTCAGCTACCGGTTGGCGATGACCAAAGAGGTCTAGCGCCGTGCCTCGATCGCCTGCCAGATCTTCTCGGCGATGTTGACACCATCAAAGCGCTCCAACTCCTGAATGCCAGTCGGCGATGTGACATTGATCTCGGTCAGCCATTTCCCAATCACGTCGATGCCGACGAAAATCTGGCCCTTCTCGCGCAAGAGCGGCCCGATCCGCGCGCAAATCTCGCGGTCGCGGTCGGTCAGTTCCACTTTCTCGGGGCGTCCACCCACATGCATGTTCGAGCGGGTTTCACCCTCGGCAGGCACACGGTTAATCGCACCGACCGGTTCGCCATCGACAAGGATCACACGCTTATCGCCCTTGGACACATCCGGCAGAAACTGCTGCATGATCAGCGGTTCGCGGTTGATGCCGGAAAAAAGCTCGTGCAGCGATGCAAGATTACTGTCGCCACCCTTCATCTTGAAGACACCCGCCCCGCCGTTGCCATAAAGCGGCTTGAGAATCACATCGCCATATTGCGCGCGGAATGTCTTGAGCGTCTCAAGATCACGGGCAATCATCGTGGGTGGCGTCAGATCGGGGAAATTCAGCACCAGAAGCTTTTCGGGATAATTCCGCACCCAGAACGGATCATTCACCACCAATGTCTTGGGGTGGATCATGTCCAGAATATGGGTCGTCGTGATATAGCTCATGTCAAAAGGCGGGTCTTGGCGCAGCCAGACAACATCGAACTCCGACAGATCGACATATTGCTCTTCGCCCAGCGTAAAGTGATCGCCTTTGACGCGCTGCACCGTGAGTGGCCAGCCCTTTGCCATCACGCGGCCCTGATCATAGGCGAGCTTGTCAGGCGTGTAATAAAACAGGC
>CAYZKE010000642.1:0-1971 GCA_964478505.1 uncultured Loktanella sp. | reverse complement strand
AAACGCCTGATGATCGAAAAGATCATCGACCTGTGTGATGGCAAGCTTCAGAACAAGACAATTGCCGTGCTGGGCCTGACGTTCAAACCCGACACGGATGATATGCGCGATGCGCCCGCGCTGACGATTGTGCCAGTGCTTGTCGGGCGCGGTGCGAATGTGCGTGTGGTTGATCCGCAGGCGTTCCGTGAGGCTGAATCACTGCTGCCAAACGTGGAATGGTTCGATGATCCCTATGCGGCCACTGATGGCGCCGATGCCGTGGTTATGCTGACAGAATGGAACGAATTCCGCGCCCTTGATCTGCGCGATATGGCCGGTCGGATGGCGCAGCCCCGCATGGCGGACCTGCGCAATATTTATTCCTGCGACCTCGCGCTTGATGCAGGTTTTGAGGCCTACACCGGCATGGGCCGCAAGTCCAAGCTACCCTTTGACGACTAGGACACCACGTTGAAATCGGGCCCGTAGGGATATCCTGTGATATCCTCGTTCCCGTCTTCAGTAATGATCAGGATATCATGCTCGCGATACCCGCCTGCACCGGGCGTGCCTTCGGGGACGGTCAGCATCGGTTCCATTGAAATCACCATGCCGGGTTCCAGTACCGTGTCGATATCCTCGCGCAGCTCAAGCCCCGCTTCGCGGCCATAGTAATGCGACAGGATGCCGAATGAGTGCCCATAGCCAAAGGTCCGGTATTGCAGCAGGTCGCGTTCAGCGAAGAAGATGTTGATCTTCTCGGTCACCTCCGCACAGCTCGCACCTGGTTTCAAAAGGCTCATCCCGTATTCATGCGCCGCGACATTGGCTTCCCAGATTTTGAGGCTGGCGGGATCGACAGTGTCCACGAACATCGTGCGTTCAAGTGCTGTGTAATAGCCGCTGACCATGGGGAAGGTATTGAGGCTGAGGATATCGCCGCTTTCTAACTTACGCGATGTCACAGGGTTATGTGCGCCGTCGGTGTTCATGCCCGACTGAAACCAGACCCAAGTGTCGCGGTATTCGGCATCGGGAAAGACTTTGGCGATCTCTAGCTCCATCGCGTCGCGGCCTGCCATAGCGACATCAATCTCGCGCGTACCCGCTTTCACTGCATCCTTGATCGCATTACCGCCCACATCGGCGATTTTCGCGCATTGGCGGATCAGTGCGATTTCGGCGGCGGATTTATGCATCCGCTGGCGCATGGTCATGGGGGCGACATCGGTGGTGGTGGCGGGCGCAAGAAAGGATTTTAGCAGATCAAATTGTGCCAGCGACATGTGATCGCCCTCATAGCCAATCGTCTTGCCGCTGCCCGTCACTGACAGCACAGCACGCCAATAGTTGTTCCGCTGCCAGTCGGTGTAGGTGATGTTGTCGGCATGGCTGCGTCGCCAAGGCTGTGCGGCGTCAATGCCCGCGCTGATGGTAACGGATTCGCTTGGGGTAACAACCAGCGCATATTGGCGCCCAAACGAACAATAAAGAAATCCCGAGTAGTAGGCGATGTTATGCATCGAGCTAAAGACGCAAGCTTCGACACCGGCCTTGGCCATGTCGGCGCGCAGCAGGGCAAGGCGGTTGTCATACTCGGACGGGGCGAAGGGAAGGGTCTTTTCCCCCTGATGGAAACGGTAGAATTCTGGACGATCCATTGCATTGGCTCCTTGATTGGCCGCCGATGCGTAAGGAAAGAACGAGGCTCCTTCTGACGCGCCAGCGGCAAAGTGAAGTCCCGGCGTTCAGGAAGAGAGAGTGACAAAGAAAAAGGGTCGGCGACGCCATCGCCGACCCTTAAGGTCATTTGCCCGTAAAACACGGGCTATGGCAAGCCCCATTAGGCGGGGGTCAGGCCGCGCAACCGCTCTGACCGGCGGCGCAAGAGTTCGACCGTCGTCAAAAGCATGATCGAGACAATCACCAGAATCGTCGCCGCAGCAAGGATCGTTGGCGAAATCTGCTCGCGCAGGCCGGTGAACATCT
>CAYZKE010000641.1:752-1979 GCA_964478505.1 uncultured Loktanella sp. | reverse complement strand
CGAGGGTGACGCCTGAGCGTTGTCACGATCGCGCGGCTCGGCCACCTGGGTGACGGGGTGGCCGAGGCCACATTCCTTGCGATGGCGGGTCTGAACCGCCTGAACATGACAGACGTGCCGCGCACCGCTGTGGCACCCGAAGATATGCTGCCTGCCGTCGCGCAGGGTGCGATTGGAATTGAACGGCGGGGTGACGATAGCCGTGCGGCCATGATGCTTGAGGCAATCCATGACGGCCCCACGGGCCAAAGATTGGCAGCCGAGCGGACGTTCCTTGCCCACTTGGATGGGTCCTGTGAGACGCCTATTGGCGGTCTGGCGGAATTGAATGGTGGTTCGATCCGCTTGCGCGGTGAGATTTTGCGCACTGATGGCACTCAAGTTTTTGCCGACGATATGGAAGGCGCGATTGAAGATGGCGCCGAAATGGGCCGCGCAATGGCGGCCAAGTTGCTTGCGCAGGCAGGGCCGGATTTCTTCTGATCCTACTGCGGGATCACCTTGCCGGGGTTCAGGATGTTGTTGGGATCAAGGGCGGCCTTGATCGCGCGCATTGCATCGAGTGCCACAGGATCTTTGCGCCGCTTCATCGTGTCCAGCTTTGACACCCCGATCCCGTGCTCGGCACTAAACGACCCGCCAAGCTCCTGAACCACATCCTCAACCGCCTCAACCAGTGCTTTCATAACGTCAGGATCATTGCGGCTGATATAGCTGGTGTGATGGATGTTCCCGTCGCCAAGGTGCGCGACGATCACCTCATCTGCATCAGGATCAATCGCTTTGATGCGCGGGGTGAGCATTTCTTCAAAGGCCGCCACTTTATCCAGCGGCACTGCCACATCGGTATTCACAAAAACGCCACCGAAAAACGCCACTTCACCTGCGTCCTCTCGGCGTTTCCAAATCTCGCGGCGTTGTGCTTCGTTCTGCGCGATGATCGCGTCGAGCACGGTGCCTTCTTCCAGCATCGCGCCAAGGGTCTCTTCCAGCGCGCTGACGACGGGTAGGCTGCCGTCAGGATTGGGGGTTGCGTCTTTGGTACGGGTCGCGGCGACTTCGATCATGATGTTGACGTCATAGTCTTCGTCAAAGGGACCGGTGACATTGGGAAAGAGTTGCCGGTGTTTGTCGATATAGCTGCGCGGCATATATTCGAAGGCTTCGACACCTTCGCCGGTTTCTGCCTGAAGCCGGTACAGCAATTTGAGCGCGTCATCGAGAGTC
>CAYZKE010000641.1:0-742 GCA_964478505.1 uncultured Loktanella sp. | reverse complement strand
CATGTATTCAAAAGCTTCCACGCCGTTACCGGTTTCGTCCTGCAATTTATAGAGCAAGGTCAGCGCATCTGACAGCGATGGCACAGCGACCATCGCTGTGGCGTAGGCCTGCGGCTTGGGCCGCAGTTTCAGGACCGCGGCGGTGATGATGCCAAGCGTCCCCTCGGCCCCGATCACAAGGTTGCGCAGGTCCAGACCAGAGTTGTCTTTGTGCAGCGCGCTCATCAGGTTCATGACGCGACCGTCGGCCATCACGACCTCAAGCCCGAGGCAAAGGCCCCGTGTGCTACCGTAGCGGACCACATTGGAACCGCCAGCATTGGTTGAGAGTAGCCCACCAATCATGGCGGACCCGCGTGCGCCAAGGGTGAGAGGGAAGATCAGGTCATGTGCTTCAGCTGCGTCGTGCAGGGTTGACAGAATCACGCCTGCACCGACTGTCGCGGTGCGGCCGTCCACGTTGATGTCATAGATGTCGTTCAGGCGCTCAACCGAGAGCATGAGCGCGTCTTGCGCCAGCGTCGCCCCTGTCAGCCCTGTGCGGCCTGAGGCGGGCACAACAGGCGTCTTGGTCGCATTCGCTATTTTGAGAATCGCGGAAACCTCGGCGGTGGATGCAGGGCGCAGTACGGCTAGCGGAGTCGAGGTATAAGCTCCGGTCCAGTCCTTGCCGTAGGGGGCTGCATCCACGCCTGTCAGGATGCGGTCTGCGCCGATGGCGTCTGCGATTTGGTCAAGAACT
>CAYZKE010000640.1:839-1985 GCA_964478505.1 uncultured Loktanella sp. | reverse complement strand
TCGGCACGCGGTCGCTGGAAGAGGATTTCAGTTTCTGGACATGGGGCCGCTATCCGACCAAAGCAGGTGCGACCTGTATCTACGACGCCGTGCGCCGCGATGGCTCAACGCTCGACACCGCGATTGCCTTTGACAGCGAAGGGCGCGCGAAAATCGTCGATGCGCCACCTAGGACACGCTTCAAACGGTCGCTCTGGCAGGTCATGCGCGAAACCCGCGCTGATCCGGGCGTTGTACCGAAACAAGTGCTGCCCATGCTGGACGCGCCGTTTTATTCACGGTCCGCCGTGCAAACCCGACTGAACGGCGAAGTGGTGACAGGCGTGCATGAAGCATTGGACCTGAATCGATTCCGCTCACCGCTTCTCAAGCCCATGCTGGCAGTCAGGGTACCACGCCGCAAGGGATGGCCGGGTGAAGTAAGCTAAGGCAATATAGGGCGCCCGCCCGGGTTGGCGTGCTGACGTGGTCAGTTGTGGTTCTTATGAATCACAAGCGTCGGAAGCTGCGCCTCCGGGCACTGCGATACAATTGCGCCGTATGTTTCTTTCATTTCATTGATGAAGGACGCGCCTTGCTCACGGTTTGCCTGATCCTTGCGCGCAGGCGGGTTAAGAACCAGCCCGACCGACCGCCTTGCGATGACAAGCAGGTCATCGACGATATGGCGCCACTCCCCGACCGCACCACAAGCATCAAGAGCTTGATGCACCAACACGATGTCAAAGCTGTCGCGTGCAAAACCATAGGGGCGCGCGCGCCCGTCAAAATGCTGACACTCTACCCCCAATGCCTTGTGAATTCCGGCATATGATGTGCCAAGCGGGTTCTTCCCGTCCTGATCCAGATAGTCATAGGATTTCACGTTATGCCCATAACGTGAAAGGACATCGAAAATCCCGCAGGCCCCACAAGACAACTCAAGCACATCTTGCGGCGGAGCATCACCCAATAGTTCAGGAAACATTGTCCAAAGGCGCGCATATTCGCGGAGGCCGTTCAATCCACGGTATTGATACTTGATCGGAAGCCGTGCTGCCAGCCGGTCCATGATCTCAATCTCGTAGGGCGTCATGATCTTGGCCAGCACATTGTCCGGCTCAGGTCGGTTGGTGTCGAGCCACGTGGCGACAGCACGTTCCCGCC
>CAYZKE010000640.1:0-829 GCA_964478505.1 uncultured Loktanella sp. | reverse complement strand
AGGAAAACGGCGGTTTGCTACGGCAGAGCGCAAGGGGGCAGTGCTTGATGTGGGTGTCAACCGTGGCACTGCATCTGTGCCGTCTTTTCTGCGACATGCCGATACACCTGATTGAGCCGATACTGGCGCAATGCGACTACGTGCTGGAACGCTTTTCACGGTTCCCGACGCTCAAGGTTCATCAGATGGCTTTGTCGCATGAGACCGGACAAAGCGATTTCCACCTTGCCGATTATCTTGGTAATTCCTCGCTCTTCAACAATAACGACGAAGACGTCGCACAATACACCGAGCAGGCAACAATCGAGACGATCACCGTCGAGACCAGCCCCTAGATGATTGGTGCGCCGCGCAGGGAATTGATCATATCGCCTGCATGAAACTCACAGGACAGTAAATTCAGCATCCTGACCGGTGCAAAGGCCCTGCCATCGCGCCATGCGATTGACATCATCATGCTCGAATGGTTCTCGCTTCCGCACTATGATGGCGTTCCGTTGCTTGAGGAAATTCTGACGCTGATGCGCGGCCACGGCTATGTGCTCTATAACATCTACCCGTCACGCAAACTAAAAACCGGCGTGCTGCGCTATGGCGAGGCGAAATTCATCTCCGAGACATTCCACAAAACGCGCCTGTCCGGGAAGGGCGCAACCTAGGTTCATCCCCCCAGCGTCACGATCACGCCGCCCGCCGCCTGCGCATCATCCGCGTCATGCGTCACCATCAGCACAGGCAGCGAGCGCGCGCGGGCACGGTCAAACACCATCTCGCGCACTTGGGCACGCAGGGCGGCATCCAGCCGCGAAAACGGCTCGTCCAAAAGCAA
>CAYZKE010000639.1:0-1986 GCA_964478505.1 uncultured Loktanella sp. | reverse complement strand
CCTGGCACTTTTGGCCCGATCAAGCTGGGACCAGGCTTAATGGTGAATCTGGACCAGTTGAATCGTAGCGCTTTTCTGAAGGCCTGGGAAAGCGGGATGGAGCAACGGTGAATGCTCTTGTTCATATCGTCGCTCCTTGGTTCCAAAATTACCAAGCAATGCGTCTACAAATCTAGGCGCACCTCAATAGGCCAAGCGCAATTGGGCTTCACTTTCTTGGAGGGCATTTTCAGCTTTCTTGATAGCTTTAATATCGTGCCCTTCTGGAACAAGAGAAACGACAGTACCATCATCATTGAAGATCGGTGTCAGTGAAAAGTCGATATCAATGATGTCGTCGTGCTTGCCGCAAACCTGCGCTTCGAAACGCGAGGCCTTGCCAGATGCACAGCCTTGAATGGCAGCCTTGACCGTCTCGCGGGTTCTTGAACAAGCGCGCCACCATGGTGTCTCCCAGAAAGGCCTACCCACCACGTCATCAAGCTCGAAACCTATGAAGTCGAGCGCACTTTGATTTGCATCCAGCAAGATCCCATCGGGCGATAGCAGACCGATAAAGCCCTGAACCAGATTATAGATCTCTCGGCTTTGATCTATACTAGTTCTCTTTTGGTCCGGAACAGTATCCTTGCTATACGCCATCAATTAAGATCCCGCGGGTGGCTTTTGCCATATCAAGACTTGGTTAGGTAAACTTTGGCTATTTGCAATATTTTCTTTGGAGCCACTGCGTAGGCCCTTAAGGTATTTCTACACTTTACGCCCCTTTTTGCCGCAGCACAGGTTCGCAGCATTCGGGACTTTGGGCCCGGAACTGTTGTTCGCGTCGGTCTGCAACAATGCTTCCTTTGATAACAAGGTATGAACAAGCGCAGGGTGTTCATCTGGTCATCCGGGTGTGCGCTCCTCCTGAGCTGAAAATTTGGAATGGTGCTGCAAAGCATTTGGCATCACAATGACAAGGTAAGCGATTTCAGGAGAGAACCACTATGCTTCAGACGCTTGGACTTCTCTTGGGCTGCCAGTTGCTCGGAGAAATAACTGTCCGCGGCCTTGGCGTCCCAATTCCGGGTCCGGTGCTGGGGCTGGCATTGTTAGTGCTGCTACTCCGCGTCAGGCCCACACTGACCGAGCAGCTCAGACCGACAACGACGGTCATACTGGCGAACTTGTCTTTCCTGTTTGTGCCTGCGGGTGTTGGTGTGATCGGCAACTTAGAGGTTTTTTCGGATAACGGACTTGCCTTGCTTTTTATCCTGACTGTCTCGACAATGCTCTCGATGCTGGCTGCAGTTGGAACATTCATCGGCGTTCGGTTTCTCATCGAAAGCCGGACGACATGACGGATGTCGCGGAGCTGTGGAGCTATCTGTCTACGACGCCCCTGATATGGCTCACGACAACCATCCTCGCCTATTTGGTGGCGGATGGGGTGGCGCGGCGATTGGGTCATCCGCCCTGGGCCAATCCGGTGCTTCTGTCCGTCCTTCTTATTGCACCAATCCTGTGGCTGACACGAACCGACTACACGACCTATTTCGAGGGCGCACAATTCATCCATTTTCTGCTTGGCCCCGCGACGGTCGCATTGGCGTTACCGCTTTGGGATAACCGGGATACAATTCGAACCTCGGTTGCGCCGATTGTTTTGGCTTTGCTGACGGGCTCGGTTGTTGCGGCGGGCTCGGCCATTTTACTGGCGCGTGCCTTTGGTCTTCCAATGGAGGTACTGCTTTCTCTGGCACCAAAGTCCACTACCGCGCCCGTCGCTCTCGGCATCTCAGAAGCTATCGGAGGGCTACCAGCGCTGACGGCAGTCTTGGTTATCCTGACGGGAATTATCGGTGCTGTGACGGTCACGCCTCTCATGAACCTGATCGGGGTCTCTGATTGGCGCGCACGCGGTTTTGCAGTCGGTGTCGCCGCTCACGGAATTGGAACGGCCCGTGCATTTCAGGTAAATCCTGTGGCAGGGGCCTATGCCGG
>CAYZKE010000638.1:962-1988 GCA_964478505.1 uncultured Loktanella sp. | reverse complement strand
AGAATATGGCAGTCGCAAAGAAACGCATCTGGGGATGGATGGCCTTCGATTGGGCCTCGCAGCCTTTCTATACGCTTGGCCTGACCTTTATCTTTGGCCCCTATTTCGCCGTTGTCGCGACCGAGTACTTCTTCAGCACGGGCATGTCCGAAAGTGCGGCAGACGCGCAGGCGCAATGGGTCTGGTCAGCGGGCCAAACCGTAGCAGGGCTACTGATTGCATTCACTGCGCCGTTTCTGGGCGCTTTTGCGGATAACTCGGGCCGCAAGATGCCGTGGATCGCATTCTTCTCGGTCGTCTATGTCGTCACGACCTTCATGTTGTGGGGGCTGACACCGGACGGGTCGTCGCTCATCCTTGTCCTAGTGATGTTCTACGTGGGCTTCTTTGCTGCCGAAAGCGCGTTGAACTTTGTCAACGCCATCCTGCCATCGCTGGGCAATGACAAAGAAGTCGGGCGGATTTCAGGCTCGGGTGCGGCCTTTGGGTATTGGGGTGGCGTGACCTCGCTCTTCATCATGCTGCTGCTCTTTGCCGAGAACGATCAGGGCGTCACCTTGTTGGGCAATGCGCCGCTGTTCGGGTTGGACCCAGAGTCGCGCGAGGGCACGCGCTTTGTCGGGCCGTTTATCGCGATCTGGTACGTCATCTTTATCATCCCCTTCTTCATGTTCGTACGCGACGATCCCAAAGCCGAACGGAAATCCACGAAACTGGGCGCGGTCTGGGGTGAGTTGATGGAAACGCTGCGGTCGGTCTTTCACCGCAAAAGCCTGCTGAACTTTCTTGTAGGCTCGATGTTCTACCGCGATGCGCTCAATGCGCTGTATGCCTTTGGCGGCGTCTACGCAGCCCTGGTGCTGGATTGGCAGACAATCCAGATTGGCGTGTTCGGAATAATCGCCGCGATTGCCGCCGCCATCACAACATGGCTGTCGGGTTTGGCAGACGCACGCTATGGCCCGAAACCTGTGATCCGCGCCGCTGTCTGGGTGCTGATCCTTGTCTCGGTTGTCATCGTGGGTA
>CAYZKE010000638.1:0-937 GCA_964478505.1 uncultured Loktanella sp. | reverse complement strand
CGGGCATCCCTGATATGATCTTCTATATCTGCGGTGTCTGCATCGGCGGCGCGGGCGGCGCGGTCTATGCGTCATCCCGTTCGATGATGGTGCGTCACACCCATCCCGACCGCCCCGCAGAGGCCTTCGGCCTGTTTGCGCTTACCGGCAAAGCCACTGCTTTTCTTGCCCCTGCACTGATCACTTTGTTCACGATCATGACCGGTAGCAATCAATTAGGGTTCTTGCCTGTAATCTTTCTTTTCCTGATCGGGCTTTTGTTGCTACGGTGGGTGAATAAAGACGGAGATCGCGCAGAATGGTCCGCTTCATAATCGCAGCAGTACTCACCCTCGGATTGGCCGCATGCCAGACGGAAGAACCGCCTGTTGTCAGCCTGTCTAGCCAGAATTTCAACGACACACGTATCGCCAAGACGCTCTTCGGCGCGGCACCTGACGCCTCGCCACAAGGGTCGCAGCCCTTTGGCAGCTATTCGCGTGGCTGTCAGGCCGGCGCGCAGCAGTTGGAAGAAACAGGTCCGACATGGCAAGCGATGCGCCTGTCACGCAACCGCAATTGGGCGCAACCCAAAACGCTGGATTACGTTCGTGACCTCAGCAGTTTTGCCGCGACACAACCCGGATGGGCGGGGCTTTATATCGGCGATATGAGCCAACCGCGCGGCGGCCCGATGCTGACCGGACATGCGAGCCACCAGACAGGTCTGGACATTGATGTCTGGATGCTACCGCCCGATCGGCTCGACCTGACTGTTGCAGAACGTGAAAACATCTCGTCCATTTCAATGCGGCGTAACGCGGGGGCATTCACGAACGACCTGTGGACCCCGCAACATGAGGCGATTGTTCGCGCCGCTGCCTCTGACCCGCGCACAGCACGAATTTTTATCTTCCCCGGTGCCAAGGTTGCGATGTGCAATTCGGCAACCGGTGAT
>CAYZKE010000637.1:0-1988 GCA_964478505.1 uncultured Loktanella sp. | reverse complement strand
TGATCCAAGGGGATCACGAAAAGCGGATCGAACAACGCACAGTGAGGAGCGCATAGCATGTGGGACCGTAATCAGATGGCCGCGCGCGCCGCACAGGAACTACAGGACGGCTGGTATGTGAACCTTGGGATCGGCATCCCGACCTTGGTCTCCAATTACATCCCCGAAGGGATTGAAGTGACCTTGCAGTCCGAAAACGGGATGTTGGGCATGGGCCCTTTCCCGATCGAAGGCACAGAGGACGCAGACCTGATCAATGCTGGCAAGCAAACGATCACCGAACTTCCACAGACGGCCTACTTTGATAGCGATGGCGATCCTCGGTGCGATGGAAGTTGCCGAGAACGGCGATCTGGCGAACTGGATGATCCCCGGCAAGCTGGTGAAGGGCATGGGCGGGGCAATGGATCTGGTCGCGGGCGTTGGGCGTGTCGTTGTGGTGATGGATCACACAAACAAGCATGGCGAAAGCAAAGTCCTCAAGGCATGCACCCTGCCATTGACCGGTAAAGGTGTTGTCGACCGCATCATCACCAACCTCGGCGTGCTGGATGTTGTCGAGGGTGGTTTGCGCATTGTCGAAACTGCCGATGGCGTAACAGAAGAAGAACTGCGCGCCGCAACCGAGGCGGCGATTGTCTGATCTCTCTGTCATGCACGAAGAGAATGGTCGCAAAGGCCGCTATTCTATTGTGCACCGATCGGGAGGAAGTGAACTGACCTATTCTGTGGTGTCGCCCCAAACGGTCTCCGCCGACCACACACAGGTGGCGAGTGGTCACGAAGGGGAAGGTGTTGGCCTTATGCTGCTGCGCGAAATGATTGCAGATGCGCGCGGCAAAGGCTTCCAGATCCTGCCGCTTTGTCCTTTTGTAAATGCAGAGCGCCGCAAGCACCCGGAATGGTCAGATGTGTTTTCGGTCTAGATACCGTTCACATTAAACACGCAGGCATCGGTGATGAGTTCGGGGGGCGTTTGGCAAAGGCCCTTGGCAACCTGCCAGGCAGCCAGCACCTTGGGCACATAGGCCCGCGTTTCCGAAAACGGAGGCACACCATCATACCGGCGCACGTTGCCTTCTCCGGCATTATAACCCGACAGTGCCAGCAAAGCGTCGTTCTCGAAGTGGTCAAGCAACCACTCAAGATAAGCCACGCCACCTTTGATGTTCTGTGCGGCATCCGTACTGTCATCCACACCAAACCGCGTTGCTGTATCTGGCATTAACTGCATCAGACCGGTTGCGCCGGCTGAACTCACAGCATCGGTGCGGCCCGCGCTTTCGACCGAGATAACCGCAAGGACCAATGCAGGCGACACAGAGGTGCCGACAGTCTCGGTCAGGATACTACGTCCATGCACCGAGGCGATATTCTGCAGTGATTGCAGTCGCGGCGAGGGCACACCCTGCCCTTCCGGAGGATCGTTCAGCTGCGCAATTGCTTTTTGAAACCGGACCGCTCCCTGCGCGCCAATATCGGTCGGAACTGTGGTCCAGAACCATTCAAGCCCCGACGGCTGCGGCACCGCAATAGCGCCAGCGGCCGCAACCGGTTCTGACTCAGGGTCGGCATAAACCGGGCCGAGCCGGGGTGCGTTTGGATCAATCTGAACGGTGATGCGGCTTGTTGTACCAGCACTCGGCACTGGGACACGCTTGAACGTGAAGTCAGGCAAGAGACGCTCGACCTCGGCAAACACAGGGGCTGACGCGAGAATCGCGCTGATCAGCGCTAAGCTCGTTAATTTACGACTCATTTTCAGACCTGCTCGCGGCTTTTTGTTCATTTAAAGATGGCAGAAAGCCGCCGGAAAGCCAGAACTTTGAGAACAATCGGTGAGATTTCAACGGAATTGGCGACTTTGGCGCAACGGATTTCCGTGAAGATGAATGGAAGGTGAATATTTCTTTCATTTAAAAACAGTCACTTACAAATTCCTCCGCCAATTTTCCGCTCTGATGCGAAAAAAACTGATTGATGCCAAA
>CAYZKE010000636.1:0-1989 GCA_964478505.1 uncultured Loktanella sp. | reverse complement strand
TGCGCAATTCTTCCTGAAATGCCTGAAGCCCGCGCGCGAAGATCGCGTTTTCCATTGTCGGAATAATGGCACCGATTGTATTTGTGCGCCTTGCTGCCATCGCGCGCGCACCGAAATTGGGCGAATAGCCCAGCTCTGCAATAGCGACGTTCACTTTGTCACGCGTAACCTCAGCCACCTGATCCGGAAAATTGATTGCCCGCGAGACTGTGGCAGTCGACACACCCGCACGGCTGGCCACGTCCTGCAAAGTGGGTATTGGTCGTTGAGATGTCATATGCGCTCCGGTTGGGTCTGGCGTTCAACATAGCGTCAAACCCAGCGCCGACATAGGGAACTTTTGCGGAAAATGTAAGGGCTTGCATAAAGGTGATGTAAGCGCTTACACTGGCCTCAGAATCAAATAGCCGGCTTGGGAGGGTACGGCTTTGAAGATTGCAGCGACCGACTGGTGTCCGCGACAGATCACAACACACCCCCCTTCGATCAAGACCACGATGCTTTCTGACAGCATGAAATAAGGTAACGAAACATGGCACGCGAATATCTCAAGAAAGCGACGCTGACCGCTCAGTCCGGCGCGTCTGATGTCCACGACATTGTTCAGGGCATCTTGTCCGACATCGAGACAGGTGGCGACGCCAAGGCGATGGAATACGCGGCAAAATTCGACAAATATGACGGCAACGTCATGATCACCGCAGAAGAGATCGCGGCAGCGACAGCACTGGTGCCCGAGAAGCTGAAAGAAGACATCCAGTTCGCCCATGACAACGTCAAACGCTTTGCGGAAGCGCAGAAAGCCACCGTCAGCAACATCGAATACGAGATCGTTCCGGGCCTGATCGCTGGTCAAAAAGCAATCCCGGTTGATGCGGCAGGTTGCTATGTGCCCGGCGGACGCTATAGCCACATCGCCTCTGCAATCATGACTGTGACAACAGCCAAAGTTGCCGGTTGCAACCATATCGCCGTTGCCTCGCCCCCGCGGCCGGGCGTGGGCGTCGCCCCTGCCATCATCTATGCGGCTCACATCTGTGGTGCCGACAAAATTATGGCCATGGGCGGTGTGCAGGGCGTGGCGGCGATGACCTTTGGTCTCTTTGGTCTGCCCAAGGCAAATATCCTCGTCGGCCCCGGCAACCAGTTCGTCGCCGAAGCCAAACGCATTCTTTTCGGCCGTGTCGGAATCGACATGATCGCAGGCCCGACCGATAGCCTGATCCTCGCCGACAAGACCGCCGATCCGCATATCGTTGCGACCGATCTCGTCAGCCAGGCCGAGCACGGCTACAACTCACCTGTTTGGCTGGTCACCGATGACCGCGCGTTGGCCGAAGATGTGATGAACCGCGTCCCTGACCTGATCGCTGATCTGCCGGAAGTGAACCGCGATAACGCCGCTGCCGCTTGGCGCGACTATGCCGAAGTCATCCTTTGTGCGGACCGTGAAGAAATGGCCGCCTGTTCGGACGATTACGCGCCCGAGCACCTGACCGTTCAGGCCGAAGATCTGGATTGGTGGCTGGATCGTCTTTCCTGCTATGGCTCGCTCTTCCTTGGCGAAGAAACCACTGTGTCCTATGGCGACAAAGCCTCCGGCACGAACCACGTTCTGCCGACGTCGGGCGCTGCGTCCTATACCGGTGGTCTGTCGGTCCATAAATACATGAAGATCGTGACATGGCAGAAGGCCACACGCGAAGGGTCCAAGCGCGTGGCCGAAGCGACAGCACGAATTTCCCGCCTTGAGGGGATGGAAGGCCATGCCCGTGCAGCGGACGTACGTCTGGCCAAATACTTCCCCGGCGAAAACTTTGACCTGACGCCAGATGAGTGATCCGCGCGATCTCTTTGACCTGACCGGTCGTGTCGCCTGCGTCACCGGCGCAAGCGCGGGCCTTGGCCAACGCGCCGCGATTGCACTGGCCGCCGCCGGTGCAAAGGTTGTCGGCGTGGCCCGCCGCGCGGATGCGCTGAACGGCTGGG
>CAYZKE010000635.1:0-1991 GCA_964478505.1 uncultured Loktanella sp. | reverse complement strand
AAGACCCTCTTTGAAATGCCCGACGACGAAGACGTCGTGCAGGTGCGCAAGGAATACATGCGTCTTGCCGAAACGCTGTGGAACGGAACGTTGCCGATGGCGCCTGAGTGCCTGCCGGATCGTGAAATCTTTGAATTGTTGGGTTTTGATTAATGGCCAATTACGCCACCACACGTGACAGGGTCGAACACTATTTCGACCGCACGGCCACCAAGGTCTGGGAGCAGCTGACATCAGATGCGCCCGTTTCCGGTGTGCGTGCGACTGTGCGTGCGGGGCGTGACCGGATGCGTGCCCTGATGCTGGCGCAACTGCCCAACGATCTGCGCGGTGCACGGGTGCTTGATGCAGGGTGTGGCACAGGCACGATGGCGGTCGAGCTGGCCCAACGGGGCGCGGATGTGGTGGCCGTTGATATCTCGCCTGCTTTGGTGGGGATCGCGGAACAGCGGATGCCAGCCAATCTGGCGGGCAATATCACTTGGGTTGCGGGCGACATGCTCGACAGCACGACGGGTGTGTTTGACTACATCCTCGCGATGGATTCGATGATCTACTACAGCGCACCGGACATTGCCGGACTGCTCGCCAAAGCCAGCCCGCGACTTGAAGGCAAGTTTGTCTTTACCATTGCCCCGCGCACCCCAGCCCTGATGGCCATGTGGCGTGTCGGCAAGATGTTCCCGCGCAAAGATCGCAGCCCTGTGATGGTGCCGCAAACCGTCAGCGGCGTTGCGGATGCATTGCGCTCATCGGGTACGAAGGGCCGCTTGAAGGAAATCGAGCGAGTCAAATCAGGCTTTTACATTTCAACTGCATTGGCATTCGAGGGTCCAGAATCATGATCTTCAAGGCGTCTTCTCTCAAAAAGATATCGGTAAATCTGCTTCCGTTCAGTGATGCGGTCAGTGATGACCTCCCGCTGAGCCAGCTTTTGCGTTTATCTTTGTTTCAGGTATCGGTCGGCATGGCGGCTGTCATGCTGTTGGGCACGTTGAACCGTGTCATGATTGTAGAGTTGAACATTGGCGCGATGCTGGTCGCTGCGATGATTGCGCTGCCGGTCTTGGTCGCACCACTGCGTGCGTTGGTTGGTCACAAATCAGACAACTACAAATCCGCCATTGGCTGGAAGCGTATTCCTTACCTTTGGCTAGGCACGATGTGGCAGTTCGGCGGATTGGCGATCATGCCCATGGCGCTTTTGGTTTTGTCGGGTGACCGGACGCTGGATATCGATTGGGCAGGTTATGTCGGTGCGGCTCTCGCATTCTTGATGACCGGCTTTGGTATGCACATGACCCAGACGGCGGGTCTCGCGCTGGCTGCTGATCGCGCGACCGAGGAAACACGTCCCAAGGTCGTGGCGCTGCTTTATGTCATGAACCTTGTAGGGATGGCTGTTGCGGCCATTCTCATTGGTGCGTTGTTGCGTGACTATTCCGCGTTGCGTCTGGTGCAGGTCGTGCAAGGCACGGCTGTCGTCACATTGCTGTTGAATCTGATCGCCCTGTGGAAGCAGGAAAAGGTCAAGCCGATGACCAAGGCGCAGCGCGAAGAGGCAAGCCCGACTTTCCGCGATGCATGGAACGATCTGGCCGCAGGAGGAGATGCTGGCCGTCTCTTGGCGGTCGTCTTTATCGGAACCATGGCCTTCAACATGCAAGACGTATTGTTGGAGCCATACGGTGGCGAAATATTGGGCCTCTCGGTATCCGCAACGACTATGCTGACTGCCATGTGGGCCACGGGCGCCGTGATCGCGTTTGGATTTGCTGCCCGTTGGTTGGCCGCCGGCATGGACCCTTACCGGATGTGCGCACGCGGGCTACTTGCCGGCGTTCTGGCATTTTGCGCCGTGATTTTTTCGGCTCCTGTGGGGTCACCACTTTTGTTTTACGTCGGAGCCGGATTGATCGGCTTTGGTGGCGGGCTATTCGGTGTCTCGACCCTGACCGCTGCCATGACAATGCCCACAATCGGCAAAGCCG
>CAYZKE010000634.1:859-1992 GCA_964478505.1 uncultured Loktanella sp. | reverse complement strand
GCGCAAGATCACCGTGCCGGGTGCAGGTCTGCCGCAGGTCTATGCCCTGCGCACTGCGACAGATGCGCGGGCTATGCGCGATGCCCTGCCTGTGATGAAAAATGTTGTTGTTATCGGTGGTGGTTTCATCGGGCTCGAAGCCGCTGCAATGCTGTCGGCACGCGGTATTCACGTCGATGTGGTTGAGGTGGCCCCTCGCTTGCTCGGACGTGCGACAAGCGGAATCATGGCACAGGCGGTCGCCGATCACCTGACGAGGATGGGCGTCAGGCTACATCTCAATCAGTCAGTCGGGGCTATTCTGGCACAAGACGGTGTAGTCTCCGGCGTGCAACTGGGCGACCAACTGCTGGCTGCGGATCACGTTCTGGTGGGCGTCGGGGCCATTCCCATGGATCATTTGGCGCAAGAGGCGGGGCTTGTGACGGATAACGGTGTTGTCGTTGATGCGTATTTGGCGACAAATGACCCTGATATTTTTGCCATTGGCGATTGTGTGTCGTTCCCACAAGTCCAACTGGGGCGACAGACCCGGCTTGAATCCGTGCAAAACGCGACAGATCAGGCCCGCGCGCTTGCGCTGACGCTGACAGGAACGCCAGCTTCCTATACCGCGCTGCCTTGGTTCTGGTCTGATATCGGAGCGCTGAAACTTCAGATTTCCGGATTGTCAGATGCACCCGACCAAATGATCGAAACCCGCGACGCGGATGGTGCGCTGAAATCGGTTTACCATCTTAAGCAGGGGACGCTCATTGCCTGCGAAACGCTCAACAGTGGCGGAGAGCACATGTTATCGCGTCGGATGATCGCCGAAGGCTTTACGCCGGACCCTGATCTTATGGCCAAGGGCGATCTCGGAGAGTTAAAATTGGCATATCAGAACAAGTCAAAAACCTGATCCTGCGGCATATGTCCGCGGTAATCAATTTGCTCTTGAAACGTCCCATATCGGTTGCTGGGCATAAGAGGCATTGGTCAAACCATAGACAGATCAACGCGATGCGTCTGTCAAAAGGTCATTCTCAAGGCGAGACAGGTCCTGTTTGGGCAACTGGTCGAGAAGACTGGATGTTCTTGAGCGACAGTCCACGCCGCGCCAAGCGTCCGGAAAGACATGATCGGGAAGCACA
>CAYZKE010000634.1:0-849 GCA_964478505.1 uncultured Loktanella sp. | reverse complement strand
GGCGCCTTGAGGACGATCCGCCGCCAACCATGCACCAGCAAGATACGTAGGGCGGCGGTCTGCATCGGGGTCAGGTCCGGAGCTGTGCCGAGCAGGCCCTGCAACGCATCCAGAGCGCGTAAAAAATCCTCAGACAGATTTATGGTCTCAGGATCACAGACCTTACCGGTGACCCAATCGGGTAGGGGGTCCGCGATGCAAAGTTTCCTGGCAAGCACATCTTTATTGTCCGGCCTGACAGATGTCACAAGGAGGCTGGATGAAACCCATGCGCCTGACGTTTGATCATCCGGGGCAGGGTGTCCTGGGTTGAACATGACAAGCCAGGCATCCTTTGCCGCCGGGCCCTTTGCATAAATGCGCGGCGACGCAGCGGTACTTTGCGCGCGACCCCACGGGGTCAGGAAATAATCGCTTGTCCGTCCCGTGCGTTCGCTATCGATCCAGCCATCCTTGCGCAAACGGTGGAGCGCGACACGCATGGCTTCGGGCTTGATGCCAAAGTGTTCGCTGAGGCTGCGCAGTAGTGATCCGCTGATCCGCGCATCAGTCTCTTGTGCCAGTTCACCGAACACCGTCACCAAAAGCGACCAAACACGCGGCGTTCTGTCAAAGGTTACGTGTTTCGTGAGGTTTTGGAAGGATGAGGCCTGCATATGCGGTTCTTAGTCCGCATATGCAGGTTTTCCAAGTCTAAGATGAATAGGCGTTCATGGTCAGAAGTTCGTATTCCGCGACCAGTTCATCGTTCTGATTTGTGAGTGTGGCATGCCAGCGTACTTCGCCGTATTCGTCATTGCGCGGCGTCTTGTGCTTGACCGTCAGGCGTACCTTGATGCTGTCTCCCGC
>CAYZKE010000633.1:0-2003 GCA_964478505.1 uncultured Loktanella sp. | reverse complement strand
CCGCAGGCGTGGGCATGATGTTCGGCCTGCCCTCACTCCGTATCAAGGGCTTCTACCTCGCCGTGGCGACGCTTGCGGCGCAGTTCTTTCTCGTCTGGCTCTTCACCAAGGTGCCGTGGTTCTACAACGACAGCGCCACGGGCCAGATCACGGCGCCGACGCGAACCGCGCTGGGCGTCGTGGTCACTGACAACACTCTGAGTTTTCGCTCGAGACATTCCCGAGCAATCTCATGCGGATTGGGGTACAGGTCGACGTGACAGTGAAAGTCGATCATCGAACGCCTGCCGCCGTCAGAAATTGACCGACTTCTTTGATTCCACGAGTGAGTAAGTCTCTATATGGTCTGAGATCACCCATGACTAAGGCATTCAGATTGGTAGTCGCAAGCGCATCTAACCCTTCTGCATCGACAAGCGCTGCTGCCATCGCCGCACATCTCACATCGTCATATCGGGCGTGTTGCGAATCATTTTTCGACAGATCGGCGTAGACATATTGTGTTTTGTCGACTTCACCCCATGCATGGAATGCAGCGCGTCTGATCAGACACGGAAGACATCGGCCGCAGTGTTGCCAGCCATTCCGGGCATAGCGGCCACAACTTGTCGTCTCTGCAGCCTGTTTCTTGAGAAATGCCTGATCCTTGCATTCACGGAGCATCTCGCCCTTCGTCTTGAACTGATATGGGTTGCGAACGGTGATGCGCAGATCAGCAACATCAAGTAATTTCTGAAATAGTCCTAGAAAAACCGGATGTGTCGTCCTTGTACTAAGACTACCAAGCCGCGCAGGCGTAAGAGGCGGATTAATCGATATCAATCCGTTCTCACACATATACAGATCAACACGCTCACCATCCTTGTAGCGCTTTAGCGCGCTGGCTGCCAAAACGCCGTAGGCGAGGAATATGAATGAACGCGCACGTTGTGAACGATCGTTCTCACCCGGACATTTGACGTTATGGTTCAGTTGAAGATGATCAAGCCCAGCACCGATCTTGGCAGCAAACTCTGCTTGCGATTGCTTATCACCGGCCGCAACCTGGCTGACGGCAAAAGGGTTTTTGCCATCGGCAACGAGGTCGATAGCACCGACAAAGCTGTCTAGACCGCCCGAGAGCAAGGCAACACAATCACTATCCGGGAATTTCGGAACTTTCGGTGGTTTCGGGTAAAGCCCATAACCCGTGAATTCCAACTCCCATACATCGGTTGTAAGGAACTTGAGCTGATCCTCGATGAGCAAGCGATGTGCAGTCCAGAAGTCCGGATCGCTCACTGCTACCTTAAGAGCGATCTGGCGGGTCCACCCGTCCGGACTATCGCCACGCCGCACAGCGGTATCAGCACAAATGACAGATAGAGCGAGTGACAGCAGATCCCACGCGCGTGGCACTGGGGATAGCTTTAAATGCTGAACGTGTTTGAGAATTGACCCGCCGGCCGAGCCTTGAGAAGAATTCTCTGCAGAACCGTACAGGATACATCGCAGGTCATCTTTGCGCAGGCGCCCAAGCTTAGAATTAGAAGGGCCACATAGAATCTTCATCTACAGATACCCCTCAAAAACCCCTATTGCCAGCCCGAGGGCATCACGGACCATAGCGGCGACCTTGCTGCTGCCAAGGGCGGCCGCACCGCCCGCCAACTTCCTGAATTCCGCGGCGACCGTTTGCGTAATGAAATCTCGCACCTCTTTAAGGCGGGAAAGAGCGCTCGTGGCACTCGGTGCTTTTTCCTGGATTGTCTTGCCAAGATCAAGATCAAACCGATTGAACACATCCCATGCGATAAAGCGCTCAACAGCGAGTATCCGCTGCTCCTCTGAAAGGTTGAGCAGGTCGGCGTCCGGGTACTGTGTAAGAAGCTCGGAAAGTGCTTTGCCGATCGCTGCACGACTGGCCTCACCATCCTGGGTACCATCCACGGGTCGCACTGCTTCGACGACAGCGCTCATGACTTCGTCGGCGCTACGACCTGCGAGAACGGCAGGATCAAGCT
>CAYZKE010000632.1:1102-2007 GCA_964478505.1 uncultured Loktanella sp. | reverse complement strand
CATGCTGCTGGCCTCGGGCGCGAATTTCGGCCTGCGCCGGACGGTGCCGCACATGCTGGGCATCTCCATCGGCCATGCGCTGATGGTGGGCCTCGTGGGGCTGGGGCTGATGGGGCTGTTCGAGGCGCTGCCCTGGCTCCGCGCGACACTGATGGTCGCCTGTGCGGCGTATCTCCTTTATCTCGCTGATGAAGATACCCCACCCCGCCGAACTGATGTAGTTGACCTCGCCGAGATCGATCACGATGTTGAACCTGCCCTTGCGCAGGAGTCGCTTCAGGCTTTCCTCGAGCTCGGCATAGGACGGACGGCAGTGCGACGGCGTGTTCTGACGACCAACTTCAATGCAGATGTTGGTTGCATGTGCGTGGAGATTGGCAACTAGCACTTCTCGGATCAGTTGGTAAAAGTGGCTGTCTTCCTCAGTGACCGTCTTCACCTTTGCGGCGAACGGTCCGACCAATCCGTAAGCGAGGAAAACGCCAAGAAATGTGCCGACCAGGGCGCCACCGATCAGTTTGCCCAAAATCTCCGGCGGCTGGTCAATTGATCCCATTGTCTTGATGATCCCCAAAACGGCCGCAACGATACCAAGAGCCGGCAAGCCGTCGGCTACGGTTTGCAGCGCGTGACTTGAATGAAGCGCATGATGCATGTTGGCTTCCATGCGCTTTTCCAAAACTTCTTCGACCTGATGCGGATCATCGTAATTCATCGAGGCGGATCTCATGGTATCGCAAATCAGTGCAATCGCTTCCTTGTCAGTCAAAATCTTTGGGTATTTCGAGAAAATCGTCGAAGCGTCAGGAGCCTCGATGTGCTCCTCGATCGCAACGGGGTTCTGACGCGCCAGGCGAATCAATTCAAACAGCAGACACAGCAGGTCCTTGTAGTCGGAGTGAGCC
>CAYZKE010000632.1:0-948 GCA_964478505.1 uncultured Loktanella sp. | reverse complement strand
GGTTACAATACCGATGATGCCGATCATTACGTGCCCCGTTCCATTTTCTACCGGCTACTGTGCCAAATCCAGGTTAAGAAAGCCTCTTCGCGTCTAGCCTTTTGGCACATCGGCATTGCGCCCCGCCAAAATCACACTGATGCTGTAGGCCACTTGCGGTGATAGGCCAGCCATGATCCCGGCAGCCGTTTCTGAGCGCATTCTGCCCAGAAAACCTGCCGCAAATGCCGGTTCCATTTCTTCAAAGAGTGCAGCTGCGTCCTTTGGCTTCATGTTTTCATACACCGACGTCAGCCTCGCCAGATCATCCTCGGCCGCCGTATTCGCCATGGTCAGCACCGATCTCAGGGAGTCCTCCGCTTCCTTGAGCACTGCCAGTCGCCTTTCGATCTCCACGTCCGCAACCGTTAGCGCTTTCATCCGGATCTCGATCTTCCGTTCATTTTCCACAATGCGTTTTTCGCGTTCTTGAAAGGCCTGAAGCATATTTGACAGCTGGTCCCGGTTAATCTCCTGTCCCGCTGACTGCGAGTTTTCCGATGTTGCTGAAGCTTCCTCGAGTGCACTTTCCGTGGCGACCGCTTGACCTGCTCCCGCCGCGACCCGCAACACTGCCGATCCGATCAGGAGGCTCGAGATCAGCAGAATCGATCCGGCATTCTTGCGACGACCAAAGAGATTGCCAAACTTCATTGCGTTACCCCCGAAGGACGATGGCGAACGAACATCGGTTCTGAAGGCGTGTGCTGCTTGATCGGCGTGTGCTGCGCGACCGGGCGGGCTTCGGGGATGTCATGCATCGAGGCCATCTGAAGCTCCAGACGTTTTGCCATGGTTTCAGCACGCTCGGTCAGGTCGGTAAGCGTTTGGGCCGAAGTGGCTGCGGTTGCCTGTGCCGCCGCGAGTGTCTTGGTCAGATCGTCGACCTGTGCGGATAGCACCGCGACG
>CAYZKE010000631.1:0-2007 GCA_964478505.1 uncultured Loktanella sp. | reverse complement strand
GCGCGGTGTGCGGTAAGAAGCTTTAGCCCTCTCTGTTCGCCCCACGTCTCGCCTGCCCATTCTGCGAACCATTCGACAATGTCTTCTGCAGGAAGACGGCGGTTATCAATCTCTCTTGCGAGAATACCCAAGCCTTCGCCTATTCGGTCGGTCCAACGGGAACTGGAAATTGTGTTCAGCGTGTTGGCCAGGTCAGCGATCGAAAGCATCCGCCCGCGATCCTCGCGCAGTCTACCAATAAAGAGTTGCATCTCCCGCATTCGCCACAAACCCGGGAGCTGTTCATTCGCTATCTCGACGGGAATTCCAAGCGCCTCTGCGTAATCCCGTACCGGGGCCAGTTTGCGCCAGTCGCGTGAGATGATTGCGGCTTTCGACCAGGTCCAGTCAGGGATGATGCGCGACAAGCGAACAAGTTCGTCAAGAGCTGCCATTGCCTGTGCGTCGTTTCCGGGTGGACACTCGAGTATTTGCACGCGGCCCTGAGATACAGGATCAATTGCCGCCATTTCTCCGCCTTGTGGCTCTTTGCGACGGGCCTCATTCACAGTGATGTCGTGGCCAATCTTCATCCTGTCAGCAGCGTGTTCAATGACGGCGTTCGCCGCTGAGATGATGTTTCCGGCAGAACGGTAATTGTCTGTCAGGTAAACCGGCTTTGCCGAGTAGTCCTGTTCAAATTGCCTGATATGCCGGACAGAGGCACCGGCAAATGAATAGATATTCTGATCGTCGTCTCCAACCGCAAACAGGCTGATGCGAAGGTCAGGATCGTCAAGGCTTCGACCTGCCACCGCCGAGATCAGGGCATACTCCTCTGGGCCTACATCCTGATATTCATCGACCAATAGCCAGCGATATCCTTGGATCAGGGTTTCCCTCAGAGCTTCTGCCGCCGCCTTGTCCAGCCCGTCGCCCCGCAAAAGCTGCACCGCGTCCATCAGCAGGCTGTCGAAATCCTGGCTTTCGCCATTTGCACCACCTGCGAAACTTGCCCCTACAAGGCGCATAGCAAGAGCGTGAATCGTGGAAACCGTGACAAAACGTGCTTCATCGCCGATCAGGCCGCGCAGTCTTTCACGAATTTCAGCCGCGGCGTGCCGATTATAAGCAAGCACCAATATACCGCCCGGGTCTTCGCGCTTGATCTTCACAAGATACGCAATGCGATGGACCAACACCCTCGTTTTCCCGGAGCCGGGCCCGGCAAGCACAAGCACATTGGTCTGTTCGCGGTCGTCTTTGACGATTTGTTCCTGAATGCTGTTGCCCAGAGAGTCCACGATGCTCTCCCATGCCTGCCCTGTTGCCTGCCTGCGGAATTCAGTTCCACGGCCCGGCATCCATCGGCGCATGAATGCGTCCCGGTTCAGTTCGAAATAGTCCTGAGCGAGCCTTTCGGCTTCATCTATTCTTTCAAGGCCTCTTTCCGCATAGGCAGCCATGACATGAGTTTGGATCGTCTGCTCTGTGTAGTGTTCTTCAAGCGGTTCGAAGTTTTGGGCAGTGAAATTGCCGCCCTTTGGATCAAGATGAAGTGTAATTGCAGGTCGGAAGACTGAAAGGCCTTTGCCAAGCGTCACAACCTGTTGTTCATGAAGCCACAGGAGCGCCCGGTCCATGAGCTTGTTTGGATCGTTGACAGCTCCGCGAAGCATCGCATCTCCATTGATCGCAGCAAGCAAATCCCCAAGCGTGGTCTCAACTGCGATATCTTTGCCGCGCACGCCTTTCGGAACCTTGTTCGTCAGATGCGAAAGAAGTCTTTCAGCCCCTTGCCTGCGAACCTCCGCCGTTTTTTCGACCATGGACCATGAGCGCTGCAATCGCACAAAAAAACTGCTATGCGAAGCGCGTCGTACATGCAGGTTACCTCGTCCACCTTCCATGTCGCGCCCGTCCTGTGCCATACCGCGCAAAAGACCTTCGACAATATCGGGCCGCACAGAGCGGTGGCCACGGTCGCGCAGGACCTGACAGGTGGTGGCCAGGTTGAACGGGGAAGGT
>CAYZKE010000630.1:0-2011 GCA_964478505.1 uncultured Loktanella sp. | reverse complement strand
ATCCTGCCATGGGCGCTGCGCAACCCTGTTGCAATCGTGTTTGACGAATATGACGCTGGCCGTGCCGACGTGATGTTCGTTATCCAGCGCGTTCTGGAAACTGACGGTAAGCTGACGCTGATGGACCAGAACGAGATCATCACGCCCAATCCCTATTTCCGCCTTTTCGCCACAGCAAACACCGTTGGTCTGGGGGACACAACCGGCCTTTACCACGGCACCCAGCAGATCAACCAAGCACAGATGGACCGCTGGTCCCTTGTCGCGACGCTGAACTATCTCAGCCACGACGCTGAAGCTGCGATCATCCTGTCCAAGTCGCCGCACTTCAATACAGAGAAGGGTCGCAAAACGATCAGCCAGATGGTGACTGTCGCAGACCTGACACGGACCGCGTTTATGAACGGCGACCTATCTACCGTCATGTCGCCACGGACTGTTCTGGCCTGGGCCGAGAACACGCGGATTTTCCAGGATGTGGGCTATGCCTTCCGCCTGTCGTTCCTCAACAAATGTGACGAGCTCGAGCGCCAGACCGTTGCCGAGTTCTATCAGCGCTGCTTCGACGAAGAACTGCCTGAAAGTGCTGCGAGCCTCAGCCTCGGGTAAAGGACAAGGCACGCACCGCAGTACACAGCGGACAAATAGTTTTCATAATGCCTGATTGATAGGCAGTAAATTTACCGTCATGCTTGATGTATGAGCGGTATGAAAACTATTGCACATCGTTTGGCTCTTGTGGTGGCGCTCTTCAGCGCCTCCACAGCGTCAGCACAATCCATTGATGTTGAAGAACAATTAAGAACATTTGCCAGCTGCGCCGGCCGTTTGTCGGCCGTCATGGAACATCAGTGGATGTTTGATGGCCCTGCATCAGAACACACCGAAGACCTCCGCGACGCTGTGCTTGAACTGGTCGAGGCAGTCATGCCCGCAGAACGCGCGGGAGAAGTGTTGCAATGGCGCATCTCTGCGAAGGTGGCCCAAGCCGCCCTTTTGCGCCGCGCGAGCTTCAACACTGACACCGGCGATGCCGCATGGGCACGCACTCAAGCAGGCCGCTTTGAACAGGAATGTACGGGGCTTTTATTAAGCTAGATTGCCGGGGCAGGCTGAAAACAAAGGCTTGTCTTAACGAAGTGTCTTTTCTACGCATGATATCGGGGCAACACGAAATAGACCGGAGCCAATCATGAAGATGAAAATCGGGGCAGAACTGCCAGCAGATTATGTACCAAGCCATGAAGACCTTGCTGAGTCGACAACAGCCTTGATGGCGCAGGTGTTGCTGCCTCTCTTCGCCGAAAACATGCCCGAAGATATCGCAAAGGCGAACGTCGAAGGGATTTTGACCGAATTGGCATATCTTTTTGATGAAGGCGAAATCGAGATCGGTGGGAAAACCTATCGCCCGCGCATTGCCTTTGTGGATGACACGGACGCTGTTTTGCCCGGTGTTGCCGAACTGGTCACGCTGCACGAACTGGCCGAAGAGCCGTTCGAGATTGCGCCCGAGGCCAAAATCACCTTTGAAATCGATCCTGTCGCGTAGTCCGGCAAGTGTAGCGGCGCAGGGCAGGACAACGCCCACCCTGCGCCACAGCATTTAGCCGCGTGCTGCCTTTGTGGCGTTGGCCCACCAGACCACGTCATCCAGCGTCGCAGTGACCGAGGCCGACAGGTGATCCGCGATTGTATCGATCTCGGCATTTGCGCCCAGCGGGTGCACGGCAAAGAAATCACCGCCGCCAATGTGGACCGCATTGCGCACCGGCACCATCTGCAGTTCCACTGCGATGTTGCGCAGATGTTCAAGCGCGCGTGTACCGCCCACTGATCCATAGGCGATCGCAGACATCGGCTTGCGGTTCCATTCATTATAGGCCTGATCCAGCGCGTTCTTCAAAGCGCCGGTGATCGAGCGGTTATATTCAGCGACAACAAAGATATAGCCGTCGAATTCGCCGATCTTGTCCTGCCATTTGACAGCGCGTTCATCGCTGGATGGCAT
>CAYZKE010000629.1:0-2013 GCA_964478505.1 uncultured Loktanella sp. | reverse complement strand
CCGCCAAGGAGATCGCAGGGCTGATCGAAAACAGTTCCCGCCATGTGGCCCAAGGTACGCAACTGGTGGGACATGCAGGTGATGCGTTGTCCGCGATTATAACACAGGTGAACGACATCGCATCCATGACATCCCAGATCGCGACCAGCGCAGAGGAACAGGCGATTGGTCTGTCGGAAATCAATGTTGGCGTGAACCAACTGGATCAAGTCACCCAGCAAAACGCCGCAATGGTGCAAGACTCGATCACGCGCGGCGATGCATTGGCGACGGAAACAAGCCAACTCAAAGCCCTCATCGGCAAGTTCAAAACGAAATCTGAACGCGCAAAACCCGCCGTACCCTACGACGCCGGAAACGCCCTGCGTGATGCGATTGCAAACACACATCTGCCGACGACAGGTAGGCCGCACAATACATCACGTGCAGCGGCGCAACCGGCGTGGGAAGACTTCTGAGCAGAACAGATCAGGGCGGCAATGCAAGAATAGCTCACTGTGCTAGATGCGCCCGCTCCGTCCCCCTTTGCGTCTTGGTTTCGGTGGCTCTTGGAGCGCGGCGCGCAAAGTCTCCAGCATAGGATGGGCCTGCGGTGCGTGATCGCGATAATGGGTGATCAGCTTGCTTGCCTCGATCCGCACGTCATAACCTGCAGGCAGCCCGAGTGCCCAATCCAGAAAGATGCTCCGGCATTCCGGGGCCCCGATCCCTTCAATCGCAAAGGAGTCGCGTATCAGCCCTTTGGGGTCGAAAGCTGCCTCGTCCGTCATGTCGCCTCCAGGTATCGTTGGATGATTGCGCTAGCCTGCTCTTGCGTTGCGCGCAACGCGGCTAGCAGGCTTTCGACATCTTTGGCGCCTGTTTCGCGCAGGATCAAGCGCTTTGCGCCCTCGGAGAGATCGCCTAACTCCCCTTCTTCACCGGCCAGAAACCGCAGCGCCGTTTGCAACTGCCAGAAAAGATCAAAGGCAGCACCCAGTGTTTCCGCATCACCTGCTGTCAGCCAACCATCTGCAACACCGGCCTGTAACTGCAGCAAGGTATCCGCAGCACCGTCAGCGGCTTTCAATGCGACAGTTTGCGCAAAAAGCTCGATGTCCTGCAAGCGTCCAGGGCCGATCTTGGTGTCCCATCCGGCACCCTGCCCCTTTTCCGTCGCGATCCGCGCGCGCATGTCAGCCACATCAGCCAAAATATTTGCACCCCCCGATTTGGCCTGCAAAAGCGCCCGGCGAAACGCCTCGATCTCGGCGCAAAGACTGTCATCACCCGCGATCGCACGCGCACGGGTTAGCGCCAGATGCTCCCATGTCCAGGCTTCGTTTTTCTGGTAATCCTCGAACGAGGCCAGCGATGTCGCCACAGGGCCCTGCCGCCCCGAGGGGCGCAAACGCATATCCACTTCATAAAGCCGTCCCTCGGCCATTTGTGCGCTGAGCGCTGTGATCAGCGCCTGCGTGAGACGGGCAAAATAGGTGCGGGTGGGCAGCGGCCTGCGGCCGTCCGACGTTTCCACCCCTTGCGCATCATAAACCATGATCAGATCAAGATCAGAGGTGGCCGTCAACCGCGCTGCCCCCAGCGAACCCATCGCAATCACCGTACCACCACGCCCCGGCATGGGCCCGTGTTTGCGGGCAAAATCAGCCACCACGGCAGGCCAGAGGCCCACAACGACAGCCTCGGCAAGATCGGCATATTGCGCGCCGGCCTGGGCGGCATCGGTCAAGTCACGCAGGAAATGGACACCGATCCTGAAATGCCACTCCTTGGCCCAGCGACGGGCTGCCAGCAATTGGGTTTCATAGTCGTCAAAGGCCGCTATAACCCCATTCAATTCATCAATAAGTGCCGCCTTGCCGGGCCATTCCGCAAAGAACGCCCCACCAAGAACCGCGTCCAGCACACCCGAATTGCGCGACAGATACTGCGCCAGAGCCGGTGCCGTTGCACAAATATCGACGATCAACTGGGTCAGATGGGGGTTGGCCTCAAAAAGCGAAAACAGCTGCA
>CAYZKE010000628.1:0-2020 GCA_964478505.1 uncultured Loktanella sp. | reverse complement strand
CATTTCCGCCCCCATGATCACGCAATCGTCTGAATGTGCCGCCACAATCAACAGCTCTTGCGCCTTCATATCTGCTGGGGCGGCGCGACTTGCGCGCAAGAACGACGCTAACGTAATGAGAAGGACAAGCAGAGAAGCGAAAAACCATCCCAAGTCAGCGAACTTTCATGAGAAACATACGAACTGGCAAAACAATTCAGGCATGACGGTACATCAAAAAAGTCTAAGAACAACCTTTCTTTGTTTCCATGATATCTGACAGACGCAGTCCTTTCGTTTATCTGTTGCCAATAAAGAGACGCACCAAACAATTCTGGCGCTATTCCGCACTGTGGCATTGCCTTGACGGGCCGCGGCATCGTTAATAGCTTTCGTTAATACTTTTGTAGCTCTTGTTAGGTTTGTGTTATGTCAGGCGCCCTGCTCATTGATCCCGAAACGCTCGATTTTGATCGGGATGCTGCAAAGCAGCTTGGTACCAGTCTGGCCGAGGACTACCAATCAAAGACACCGTATCACTATATTTGCGTTGATAACTTCCTGCCGCCCGAAATCGTAGAGCGTGTGCGCCAAGAGGCGCTGCAGATGGGCGAAAAGCCAGCAGAGCACGAGAGCCCGAATGAGCGGCTTAAGACATCGTTCAACCCCGATCGCATGCCGCCTTACTCAAAATCGGTCTTCTACGCGCTCAATTCTCGCCCGTTCATCCAGTTCCTAGAGAATATGTCCGGTATCAAAGGCCTGATCCCTGACCCATACTATGGCGGCGGCGGTATTCACCGGACCAATACGACGGGCTTTCTCGGCATCCATGCGGACTTCAATCACCACCAGATCATGAACCTTGAGCGTCGTTTGAACGTACTCATCTACCTCAATCCGGACTGGAAAGAGGAATATGGCGGATCGTTCGAGATTTGGAGCGACGACATGAGCGAGAAGATCGACTCGTTCGCGCCTATTATGAACCGGATGTGCTGTTTTTCGACAGGCGACAATACAATGCACGGCAATCCCGAGCCGGTGAACCATCCCAATGGTGACCCGCGCTTGTCGATCGCCTTGTACTATTACACCGCGACGTGGGAAGACGGCCGCGTGGGGCAGTCAACTGTCTTTAAGAAGCGCCCTGGTTCCAACGATACCGCAGACAGTGAGGCGAAGTTGCGTGTTGTACGTGAATTTGTACCACCGATCCTGTATCGCAAAACGATGGGCCTGCTACGCAAACTGCGTCGCTAGCCCAGCGTCGGTTGTAAGCTTCAGACACGACCGCAACAGCAGCAAGTTAATTGCGCAGATGAGGCTCAAGCACGTCCATCAGGCGTCGCGTGCAATCTGCCCATGTCCAGTCCGTGACAGTGTCACGGGCGCGCTGTGCAAACTGCAATTTTTCCGCGTCCCCCAAAGCAGCGAAACACTCTACGGCATCTGCAAATGACTCTGCTGTTGTTTCGCAAAGATAGCCGTTTTCGCCAGTCCGGATGAGTTCTGGCGCAGCACCTGCGTGCGTTGCCACGACGGGAGTTCCACAAGACAGAGCTTCGATGATTGGCAAACCAAAGCCCTCTTCAAGCGACGGAAACAGCCAAAGATCGCATTGTTGGTAGAGGGACGGAATCTTGGCTTGAGAAGGGCGCTGATATGATTTCAGACCCGGCCTGTCTTGCAGCTCAAGGGGCAATGGATCGCTGTGAAAAGCCAGTAGGTCGCACAAAAGACCACGCGCAGTCAGAACGTCTTGCAATGCAAAGGCCAAGTTAGAGTTCTTAATATCCATTGGACCATAGACAAAACCGAGTGTGATTTTGTCATTATTGCGCTCTGGCCGAAATGAAAAATGATCTACATCCACAGCGTTGTGTATTATCGCATCAGTTGCGCGATCATGATGTTCTAGCACCTGTTCGCTGACCCAATTGGAAACGGAAATCTTGATAGACTCCGCTTCATAAGTCGCGGCAACCCGGTCGAGCGGCAACCCGATTTCTTCGGCCATCTCAGTCAGCGTCTTGTTGTA
>CAYZKE010000627.1:0-2021 GCA_964478505.1 uncultured Loktanella sp. | reverse complement strand
CGCCTTTGCGCCACCCGCCTTTGTGACCAAACCCACCGATGGTTTCGAGGCGGCGCGCCTTGCCAATCCGGCCTTCCGGTCATGGAGCGACACGAACTTGTCTGCGCACAAGTCCGACGGCTATGCCATCGTGTCGATCAGCATCAAGAAACACGGTGCCACACCGGGCGATGCGACTTCGGACCAGATGCGCGTGATGGCCGATCTGGCCGAGCAATACGGTCACGACGAATTGCGCATAAGCCACGAGCAGAACGTCATCCTGCCCCATGTGCATAAATCCGACCTGCCAGCGGTCTATGCGGCACTGCGCGAGGCGGATCTGGCGACGGCCAATATCGGCCTTGCGTCCGATATCATCGCCTGCCCCGGCATGGATTACTGCGCGCTGGCCACGGCCCGTTCGATCCCGATTGCGCAAGAGATCGCCACCCGTTTCGACGAACTCAAGATCGAGCATGAGATCGGCCAGTTGAAAATCAAGATCTCGGGCTGCATCAACGCTTGCGGGCACCACCATGTGGGCCACATCGGTATCCTCGGCCTCGACCGTGCGGGCGTGGAAAACTACCAGATCACGCTGGGCGGTGACGGCACAGAGACCACGACAATCGGTGAACGCGCCGGTCCCGGCTTTTCTGCGGATGAAATCGTGCCTGCCATCGAACGCCTTGTGACTGGTTACCTGTCGCTGCGCCAAGACGCGGATGAAACCTTCCTGCAGGCCTATCGCCGTCTGGGCATGGAGCCTTTCAAAGCCATCCTTTACCCACGAGAGGATAAAGCAAATGCCGCTTAAAGAACTCGTTGAACGTCGCAATATCCTGCACCGCAAGAGTGATGCGCAAACTGTGCTGCGCCATGCGTTGGACGATGTGGAACTTGGCAAAATTGCTTTGGTGTCATCCTTCGGGGCCGAGAGTGTCGTGCTCTTGCACATGCTGTCCGAGATCGACAAGGACGCGCCGGTCATTTTCCTCGATACCGAAATGCTGTTCGCGGAAACACTGGCATATCAAAAAGAGGTCGCGGAACATCTTGGCCAGCGTGATGTGCGCGTGATTACGCCAAACCGCAACGCGGTGCTGACCGAGGATGTGGACGGGCTTTTGCATCAGGCCGACAAAGACGCCTGCTGTGATCTGCGCAAGACCCGGCCCTTGGCTGAGGCACTTGAGGGTTTTGACGGCTGGATCACCGGCCGCAAACAGTTTCAGGGTGGCAGCCGCGCAACCTTGCCTTTGTTCGAAAAGGACGGCCGCAAGATCAAGATCAACCCGCTTGTCCAGTGGAGTTCTGCCGATCTGAACGCTTACATTGCGGATCACAACCTGCCACGCCATCCGCTGGTGGCCAAAGGCTATCCCTCCATCGGCTGTTTGCCCTGCACCACCCGCGTGAGCGACCATGAAGATCCGCGCGCAGGGCGCTGGCGTGGTAGCGACAAAACCGAATGCGGGATTCATTTTGAGAATGGCAAAGCCGTACGACAAGGACAGGCAGCATGAGTGTGATTATAACAGACCGCGGGTTTCAAACGGATGATTTCACCGCAGGTTTTGTCGGCTTGGGTGAAAAAGCCGCAAATGATTGCGGCTATGGCATCGACCTGCCGTCCGACACGTCACCTGACGCCTTGGCCGATCTGACACAGGCCAAGATGATCCGGATTGACTTTCCATCCTCGGCAGACGGGCGCGGCTTTACGCTTGCGGCACTGTTGCGGCGGGCGGGCTATCAGGGACGCTTGCGCGCCAAGGGTCATGTGCTGGCCGATCAATACGCGATGGCGCGCCGGTCCGGCTTTGACGAGATCGAGATTGATGACGCCCTCGCCGCACGCCAGCCCGAAGAGCAATGGCTCTACCGTGCAGACTGGCAAAACCACCACTATCAGGCCCGTTTGCGCGGCTAATCGGCAAAGAAAAGGCCACCGCCCCTTTCCCTGATCCAGATCAACGACTAAACCGGAGGGCGGCCCTATCAGGGCTGCCATGAATGATATGACCGAGCAAAAACCT
>CAYZKE010000626.1:374-2027 GCA_964478505.1 uncultured Loktanella sp. | reverse complement strand
AGGGACCATAGCCCAGAATAGCGGATGACGAAGTGCTTCTGCCCGTGTCCAATGGTGCCCACCCATGCCGGTGGATTGGGATGTTTTCGCCATCGATTGCGGTGTGCGTTCAAGGCGCAAAAGGCGGTAAAGGACAAAGCAGGCCAGCACACAGAAAACGGCGAAGCAAACCCATAGGGTGCGCCAGTCAATCATGGATTTCAGCCAGACCATTGTGAGGGGCAGTGCCGCCTCGCCCAGCATGAATCCAAAGGCTGCGACCGCCAATGCGCGCCCTCGCGTGGCGATAAACCAGCGCGACATGGCGACGGTTGCGACATGGGTTGTCATGCCTTGGCCGGTGAAACGCAGCGCGAAAATCACAATAGGCAGCAAGGCCGCGACCGCGTTGAACGCCATGAAAAGACAGGCCGAAGCCAGCAAAAGGATGACAACGATCCCGAGGGTGCGCACCCGAAACCTGTCTGCCAATCCGCCTGCAAAGACCATCAGAATGGCAGAGGCCCCCGTGCCGACCATATAGATCAGGCCCCAATCACCGTTGGTCAGGCCGTAAGCCTCGCGGATTTCACCGCCAAAGATCGAGATGAAAAAGGTTTGGCCAAAGCTGGACAGGAACGACAACAAAAATCCCGTTGCAAGGAACGGGAAATTGTCGCGGATGAAGCGGAAGTATCCGGGCGGTCGGCTCATCCGTCTTTGATGATCCGACTACGGCAAAGTTGGAAGCAAAATTTGCGATCCGTAGTGATGGTTTACAGGGCCTAGTCAGTCCCGATCAGACCAATTGGCTGCAAACCAGCAATTTCTCTTATAAAGTTACAGGAAAATTTCGCTATGATGCAGTTGCAGGACAGACCTCCAAGGACCGCGTCTGGTCTTTTGCGACCGCGGCCAACGACAACAGTAATTAGAGAAACAAATAATGACCGATCTTGAGTATTTCCTGGCGTTGCCAACTGTTGTGATTTTAGGCGGGATAGTAGGCCATGTCTTCAGGGGTCTGTGGCGACCCTTCGCACCACGGGGGAACCCCGGCGCCGGTTTGAATCGTTATGAAAGGTACAAGGCGCGATCCACATGGGATTTCTTCATGCGCGACAGCTTCTCGATTGATGACATCTGGTTCAGGGTCGACCTTGATGCAGAGGGTTTTTACGAACTTGCCAGTTTGCGCAACATGATCATTTCGATCATCAACTGGGCCATCGCCGCCTTCGTGATCTGGCTGTTGCTTTGGGACCAGTTTGAGCCGGTTTATGCCAATTTGGTCGAAGATTACATGACCTGGAAACGGGGCGGATGAACCGCACCCGTTTTTTCCGGCATCAAAGCACGTAGCGGCTGACGTCGAGCGAGCGTGATAGCTCGCCCAGATGCTTTTCGACAAAGGCGGCATCGATAGCGATTTCATCGCCTGCGCGGTCGGGTGCATTGAAGGACAGGTCCTCGAACACACGCTCGATCACGGTGTAAAGGCGGCGCGCGCCGATGTTTTCGACGGCTTCGTTCACTTCGGCGGCGATCTTGGCCAGTGCTTTGATGCCGTCTTCCGTGAAGGTCACGGTGACCTCTTCAGTCTTCATGAGTGCTGCATATTGCAGAGTCAGCGCGTTGTCTGTCTCGGTCAGGATGCGCACGAAATCGTCCTCG
>CAYZKE010000626.1:0-364 GCA_964478505.1 uncultured Loktanella sp. | reverse complement strand
CTGCTTGATCAGGCTGGCCTCGGGCTCGGTCAGAATACGCACGAAGTCGTCCTTGCCCAGGGCCTTCAGTTCCACGCGGATCGGCAGGCGGCCCTGCAACTCCGGCAGCAGGTCCGACGGCTTGGCGATGTGGAAGGCGCCCGACGCGATGAACAGGATGTGATCGGTGCGGACCAGCCCGTGCTTGGTGGTCACCGTGGTGCCCTCGATCAGCGGCAGCAGGTCGCGCTGCACGCCCTCGCGCGAAACGTCGGCCCCGCGTGCGTCGGCCCGTGCGCAGACCTTGTCGATCTCGTCCAGAAACACGATTCCGTTTTGTTCAACCGCCTCAAGCGCTGCTTTGGTGACGATTTCATCGTCGAGC
>CAYZKE010000625.1:0-2028 GCA_964478505.1 uncultured Loktanella sp. | reverse complement strand
GCACCGCTGACGCCTTCGACCATGATGTTTTCAAGGTCTTCCTGCATCTGGGCCATCTTGCCCTGCATTTCCTGCGCTTGTTTCATCATCTTGGCCATGTCGCCAAGGCCACCAAGTCCTTTGAGCATCTAGCGATCTCCTATTCTTTTTTGTCGCGTTTCAATGGCGCAGTGTAGAGCACGACACCGATACACACCAGTGCGGCAAAGAGTATGAAGAGGGTGGAATTACCGATGCAGCCTTCGTTCATCGCAAGCGCGCGCATGTCCCCGTTACTGCCCCATCCCGTGGCAAGAAAGGTCGAGAGGCTCCAGCCGACAACAACGACAAGCCCGCCCCATTCACTGCGAAACCGCACGGCAAGGGCTGTGGCGATGATCAGGATCAGCACAATGGGCGTTTGCAAAAGGAACAGCAGTTCGCCCAGAGCCGTGACTGGGACACCGTCCCAGCCGGGGCGTTGCTGGGTGCAGACCTCGGCCCATGCGGGCAGGGGTGCCGCAAGAGCTGCCGCACAGATTAGTCCTCGTCGAACGGGTCCCATTCTTCATCCACTTCGGGCAGCGCATCTTCCAATGCGTGCTGCGCTTTTTCGGCCTCGGTCCGGATTTCGGTGATCTTGGCTTTGGGAAATGCCGCGATGACCGCTTTGACCAAAGGGTGATCTTGGGCCTCTTGCAGGATGGCGTTTTCGGCCGCATCCCGTGTTTCGGCGATGGTCGGCCCGCCGCCGTCGGCGACGCTGATCGCCCAGCGATTGCCGGTCCATGCTTGCAACCGCGCGCCCAGACGTCCCACCAGATCGCGTGCGGCGTCAGGTGTCGGGTTCACTTCGATCCGGCCCGGCTGGTAACTGACAAGCCGCAGGCCGGTTTCCACTTCGACCAGCAGTTTGACATCACGATGGGTGCGGATCAGTTCGACGACATCCTCGAACCGCGCGTAGTGTTGCAGCGCGTCTGTATCCAGGGCGCGGGCGGTTTGCGCACCGGATGCGGAATGTCCGCCGGGGCTGGCATGGGTGGGTGCCGGCGTGCTGCTGATCGCTTGGGTGCTGCCACCTTGCGGGGCAGGTCGGCCACCGGATGGCCCGCCGCCACCCGCAGGTGGTGTAGCGTCCTGCAGCTTGCGCACGAGTTCTTCGGGGCTGGGCAGATCGGCCACATGGGTCAGCCGGATCACCGCCATATCAGCCGCCATCATTGCGTTGGGGGCGATGGCCACTTCCTCCAACGCCTTGAGCAGCATCTGCCACATCCGCGACAATACCCGCATGGGCAGATTGCTGGCCATGGCCTGACCGCGTGTGCGCTCATCAGGCCCAATCGTCGGGTCTTCGGCTGCCTCGGGCGTAATCTTGATCACGCTGATCCAGTGGCACACTTCAGCCAGATCGCGCAGCACCGCCATCGGATCGGCGCCGTCGGCGTATTGGCCTGAAAGCTCGGTCAGAGCGGCGGCGGCCTCGCCCTTGAGGATCATATCGAAAAGATCGAGCACGCGCCCGCGATCGGCCAACCCGAGCATCGCGCGGACCTGATCGGCGGTAGTTTCACCTGCGCCGTGGCTGATTGCCTGATCGAGCAGGGATTGCGCATCACGGGCGGATCCTTCGGCGGCGCGGGTGATGAGGGCGAGCGCCTCATCCGTGATTTCGGCCCCCTCGGCGGTCGCGATTTTGCGCAAAAGGGCGATCTGCGTTTCCGGTTCGATCCGCCGCAGGTCAAAGCGCTGGCAGCGGGACAGGACGGTGACAGGCACCTGCCGGATTTCGGTCGTGGCAAAGATGAATTTGACGTGCTCGGGTGGTTCTTCAAGCGTCTTCAAGAGCGCGTTAAACGCGTTCTTCGACAGCATGTGCACTTCGTCGATGATATAGATTTTGAACCGGGCCGAGGCCGCGCGGTAATGCACCGAATCGATGATTTCGCGAATGTCGCCCACGCCTGTACGTGAGGCTGCGTCCATTTCCATCACGTCAACATGACGGCCTTCCATGATCGCCACGCAATGTTCGCACTGCCCGCA
>CAYZKE010000624.1:0-2038 GCA_964478505.1 uncultured Loktanella sp. | reverse complement strand
CCGAAGGCGGTCTGACATTCCGCGCCCGTTTCGGGGTGGAACGCGATGGTGAAAATCTGCTGGCCGAGGGCGTGTTTACCCCCGGATCACAGATCGAGGATGGTTATCCCGAGTTCACCATGCAGATGCTGATCGACCTTGGCTGGGACGGTGATCTGACCGCTGAGGAACGCGCGTCAATCGAACAGGTCGCTGGTGGCGCGGATAATGTCGGCGGCATCAACTGGAAAACCGACCTTTCAGGCGGCATTCAACGCGTCGCAATTGCACGTGGTTGTGCGCCATTTGGCAACGCCAAGGCGCGGGCAGTGGTCTGGACCTTCCCTGACCCTGTGCCGATCCACCGCGAACCGCTCTACACCAACCGCCGCGATCTGGTCGCTGAATATCCGACCTATGCGGATAAGAAGTTCTGGCGCGTGCCGACCATGTATGCCTCAATTCAGGAAAACGATTTCTCGCAAGAGTATCCGATCATCCTGACCTCGGGCCGCCTGGTTGAATACGAAGGTGGCGGCGACGAGACCCGTTCGAACCCGTGGCTGGCCGAATTGCAGCAGGACATGTTCATCGAGATCAACACACGCGACGCCAACAACCTTGGTGTCCGTGACGGTGCACAGGTCTGGGTTGAAGGCCCCGAAGGCGGCAAGGTAAAGGTTATGGCCATGGTCACCGAACGGGTTGGCGAAGGCGTGGCGTTCATGCCATTCCACTTTGGTGGACACATGGAGGGCGTCGATCTGCGGGGTAAATATCCTGAAGGGGCCGACCCATACGTCTTGGGCGAATCCACCAACACCGCACAAACCTATGGCTATGACAGCGTAACCCAGATGCAAGAGACCAAAGCGACTCTTTGCAAAATCTGGACAGCATAAGGGAGAAGTAGAATGGCTAGAGCAAAATTTCTCGTTGATGCTGAACGCTGCATCGAATGTAACGCCTGCGTCACTGCATGTAAGAACGAACATGAGGTGCCTTGGGGTATCAACCGCCGCAAGGTTGTCACGATCAATGACGGCAAGCCCGGCGAGCGGTCCATCTCGGTCGCATGTATGCATTGCTCGGATGCACCCTGCATGGCAGTTTGTCCGGTAGACTGTTTCTACCAGACAGCCGACGGTGTGGTCTTGCACTCCAAAGACCTATGCATCGGGTGTGGCTATTGCTTCTATGCGTGTCCGTTTGGCGCGCCGCAATTCCCGCAGGCTGGCAACTTTGGGTCACGCGGCAAGATGGACAAATGTACCTTCTGCGCCGGTGGTCCCGAGGAAAACAACTCGACAGCCGAATTCGCCAAATACGGGCGGAACCGGATTGCCGAGGGCAAGCTGCCGATCTGTGCCGAAATGTGCGCAACCAAGGCGCTGCTGGCCGGTGATGGTGACACAGTATCCGACATCTACCGCGAGCGTGTCGTGGCCCGCGGTTTCGGGTCCGGTGCCTGGGGTTGGGGCACAGCCTACGACCAGAAAGGCGGCTAATCGCCCCTTTTGCGAGATGCAAATAAAGGGGCGGCCTTTTCACGGGCCGCCCTTCTTTGATTAGCCAGAGAGGATTTCTCAATGCTGCGTCTGATGACAGTTTTTGCATTGCTATGCGCCATGACAGCACCCGCATCGGCACAAGAGTCCACCGATGATCCGCGCGCAGCCACTGGCGGGGCGCAAACGTTGGAGGATATCCTGCGCCGCCAGGAAGGCCTGGTCATGGATGACAGTTTCCGGAGTGATGTGACAGGCAACCCCGAGAATGCCGCACCGATCACAGATCAGCTTGGCACCTTGGGTGGTGCGTCGGATCCCGATTTATGGCGCGCATACCGTTATGAAGTTGCCGATCTGACCACCCAGGCACGTGGACCTGCGGTAACAACAATGATTCAGGATCGCGGAATGTGGTGGCAGTCCTTCCGCGAAGGACCACTGGTTTCAATGACGGCGGCTTTGCTGGGCGGCACGATTGTGCTGCTGGCGCTGTTCTATCTGATCCGTGGGCGCATCCGTATTCACGGCGAAAAGACAGGGCGGACGAT
>CAYZKE010000623.1:0-2043 GCA_964478505.1 uncultured Loktanella sp. | reverse complement strand
ATTTCCGCCTCATTTCACTAGCTTTTGTGTCATGATCGGCAGAAGCTAGGGATATAGGCGTTCCTCGCCTGTGTTTGTACAATTCTGCCGCGTTGGCAGAGCAGTGATTTTGGATGGTAAACGTGGTATACGAAGCAATCAGATTTGACGTTGCAACGGCAGCAACGAAGGGCGAACGCGACTATCAAGAAGACAGTCTGATCGCCAGCTTCCCCCAAGGACAAGAAATCGGCTTCGCAGTGCTCGCCGATGGCATGGGCGGGCATATGGCCGGTGATGTCGCCAGCGCGCTGGTGATGTCCGAGGTCTTCAGCCGGATCAAGATGAACGAAATGCTGTTAAGCAAACGCATTACCGACATCTCCAGTATTCTCCATATGACGGCAGAGGCCGCCAACGAGCGGATCACCCAATATGTCCGCGAACAACCTGACTCTTACGGGATGGGCGCCACATTGCTGGCAACTGTCATTCGCGGGGATGAACTCTATTGGGTCTCGGTTGGCGACTCGCCGCTGTATCTGTTCCGTGACGGGGTGTTGACGCAGCTGAACCAAGATCACTCGATGGCGCCGCAGATTGACATGATGGTCAAAGTAGGTGCGATGTCGGAAGAAGTTGGGCGCGACCACCCCGACCGCAATACGCTGACATCTGCGATTGCGGGTCACGATATCGCCAAGATCGATTGCCCTGATGTGCCGAAAAACGTGCGGACGGGCGATATTATCATCGCTGCAACTGACGGCCTGCAATTTTTGTCGAATGACACAATTGCTGCGATCCTGAATGAGACGCACTCAAAGCGCAGCATGGATATTACAAGCGCCTTGCTTGCAGCGCTGGATGATCTTGCCGATCCGGATCAGGACAACACCGCGTTCACCGTGGTCAAGCTTGGCGAAAGCCAGCAGATTGCCCAATCCGAGACGGTCGACAAAGAAGAACCGGTCCTTTTCCAGCGTCACAGAGAATTCGACCGCAAGCCCCCCGTTTTAGAGGCCGTTGCAGGTGATCCCGCGCCAGAGACGCCTGGCGCAGAGACGAACGCGGCGCAAAACCCGATCGACATTCCAACCAAGCGCGTGATCCGTCTGGTCACGTCGCAAACCTTGGATTTCAAGAAGGCAGAAGCCCCCGTTGAAGCCAGCGCACCGACTGCACAGACCAAACCACAAGGTCATACAAGTTGGTATCGCCGCCGGACATCAAACGACTAGGCGCGGGTTAAAGCTCTATTTCAGAAGTGTCCTGCTCGGGCTCCCATACAGGGGCGTCCGGGCTGCGGCGCATGATGATATCGCCATTGGGCAAAATCTCGGGCGCCTCGTAATAACGCAGATCGTCAATCCGCTCCAGCAATGCACCGAAGGCAGGACCGACCGATTGGGCGAACTCGCCAAAGGCTGGCCCCATTTCTTCAAGGTTATCGCGCAGCGCATCCAGCGCCGGTTCCATCTCGGACATCAGGCCGAGCATCAACGTGCGCGCGCCCTCTTCCATCAGGTCGATACCTTCGCCCATTTCACTTTCGGGTGCATCCTCTGCCATCGCAGGTGCGCACAAGAGCCCCGCAGCGACCGTCAGTGCTAGAAACTTTCTCATGCAAATAAAATAGGGACGCGGGTGCGAAATTACAAATCACAAATCAATATCGAGCACGACGGGGAAGTGATCCGAAGCCATCAAAAGCGCCTCGCGCACGGCGTCATCCGCATAGCAATCGGGATGATCGAAAGGATGCCAGATCTGCCATCTGGGTGACTTCGCCGCTAAGCTTGGCGACACCATGATGTAATCAAGCAAGGCTTGCAGATAAGGCTGCCCTTTGCGCTTGAACCGTGCGGTGGCCGGTGCGGCCCCGATCCTGCTACGCCCCAACACCATCTGCGCATGGGGATCAAAAAGCCGCGTTTCGCCGTTCTCACCCAAAACGATCTCAACGCCTGAGCGTCCGAAGAGTTTTTCATATTCATCAAGACCCGGACCATCATTGAAATCGCCCAACACGATCAGATCATGGCCGGCCGCCAAATGCTGATC
>CAYZKE010000622.1:0-2046 GCA_964478505.1 uncultured Loktanella sp. | reverse complement strand
AAATTCTCGCCATATCCACCGGGGCGGATATTCGCTTTGCGCGGCTTGGGTTCACGCACAACCGCATCGATGCCATGTTCGCGCGCATACTCCAGCGCCGCCTCTTTGCTGTCGAATTCCAGCTTGACCTGCGCCTGCGTATCCGAAGACGAGGTCCAGCCCATCAGCGGATCAACCTCACGCGCCGTTTCGGCCACATGTTCCAGAACCCAATGCTTGGTCTTGGCCGTGCCTGACGACATGGCTGTCTTTGCTGGCTTATAGATTCGTGCGCGCATCGCGGTCTCCCTTGGCTGGTCTCTATATGTGCAAACTGGCGTGATGACGCAAGCATTTGCCGCATGACACACCAAAATCTTCCAAGATTTTGGCCCAGAATTTTTGAAAATTCTGGCAGCTTACGCCCACTCACCACCCCGCATCACCGGCACACGCGCACCTGTCTTGGTAATCCCGTCAATATCCACCGCATCCGACCCCATCATCCAGTCAACGTGGATAATGCTCTGGTTGCCGCCCTTCTGCTTTAATTCTTCAGGCGACAACTCCGATCCACCCTCAATGGTATCGGCATAGCACTGGCCAAGCGCGATATGGCACGACGCGTTCTCATCAAAGAGCGTGTTGTAAAACAGTGTCCCCGATTGGCTGATCGGGCTGGAATGCGGCACCAAGGCAACCTCGCCGATCCGGCTCGCGCCATCGTCGGTCTTGAGAAGCGCTTGCAACACATCTTCGCCCTTGCTGGCGGTCGCCTCGACAATCCGCCCCGCCTCGAAGCGTACGGCGATATCCTCGATCACAGAGCCCTGATGCGCCAGCGGCTTGGTCGCGGCCACGGTGCCATCGACCTTGTAGGCATGCGGGCAGGTAAAGACCTCTTCGGTAGGAATATTCGGTTGACAGATCACACCATTGAGGGCCGGCGACGCCCCGCCTTTCCAGATATGCCCATCCGCAAGCCCCAACATCAGATCCGTACCCGGCCCCGTATAATGCAGCGCCGAGAAATTCTGCTCATTCAGCCAATTCACCCGCTCTTTCAGGGTGGCGGTATGCGCCGCCCAATTCGCGACCGGATCATCGCCCTCCAAACGCGAGGCCGCATAGATCGCGTCCATCAATTTGCCCTGCGCCTCTTCCACCGGCAGATCTGGAAACACCTTTGCCGCCCATGCAGCACCCGGGTAGGCCACGATATTCCAGTTCACCTCGAACCCGACAATCGGCCCCATCGCAGGTTTGGCGGCAAGCGACGTCGCCTTGCTCAGCCGTGCCACCTTGGCAGGGTCCTGGCCTGCCAGAAGCATCGGGTCATCACCGGTGATTGCCATGCGTGCAGCCCCGCCTTTGAAGGCCGCCGCCATCCCCTCAAAAAACCAGTTCGGGGCGCGATCAAAGCTTTCATCGGGCGCATGTTCATAGCGCGCAAGTGTAATGGCATCATCGTTGAAAAAAGGCGTCACAATCCCCGCACCCGCCTTATAGGCATGCACGGTAATGCGGCGCACCAGATCAAGCGCGGCCATGGGTGCCGTAATCACCAGATCCTGCCCCGGTTGCAGGTTCACACCTGTGCGCACCGCCACTTCGGCAAGACGGTCAAGTTTGACGGGATCGATATAGTCGGACATGGATGCACCTCGTTTGTTCGAGCTGACACTATTGCGTGACGCGCCAAGGTCAACCAACTGCCCATTAGCGCCGAGCGTCAAAAGATTCGCTGCTCAGCACGGCGCACTTCAAATCCGCCACCTTCAAGATTGGTGCATGTCACACCCGAAAGCTCTGACTGGCAGGTAATACCATCCAGAATTGCGCGGCGTCCGTATGGCAGCACATTGGACATCTCTGGCACACTATCCGGCTCTGTCACACAAACCAGACGGCCACGCCCCGTCTGATCGACACCAAAGGTTGTCCCCCAATCGCCCTCACAGGACGCCGGGCGATCGGTATAGCTCTGCACATCCACACCCAGATCACACCGTACAGCCAGCAGCGCACCACGGGTCATTTCACAGCGGATATTTCCGGAAGGCGACT
>CAYZKE010000621.1:0-2048 GCA_964478505.1 uncultured Loktanella sp. | reverse complement strand
GATTTTTGCCGAACCCGGCACCTTTTGTTTTATGACCCAACCATCCCTTTTCGGGCGCGGCGTGGGTGGTGGCCGCGCGATTGAGCTCAATATCTCGGGTCAGGACCTGAATGAAATTCTCGCTGTGGCGGGACGTGCGGCGGGGATCGTCTCTGGCGTGCTGCCGCGTGCGGAAGGGCATCAGTTCCGCCCCATACCCGGGCTTGAACTGGGTGCCCCAGAGGTGCGCCTGATCCCCGATCGCCTGCGCCTTGCCGATGCCGGTTTGGACAGTTCAGGGCTGGCGGCTACGGTTGACGCCTTTAACGACGGGTTGCGCGTGGCGCAGATTACGGTGGGCTCAGAACGTGTTGATCTGATGCTGAAAGGGGACCCGACGATAAGTGACGCGGCCCGTACGCAAGACGTGGGCAACTATCCTGTTGTCACGCCGGGCGGCCAGATCGTGCCGGTATCGGCCTTGGCGGATGTCATGCTCACCGCCGGTCCGACCGAGATCAGACACCGCGAACGGCTGCGGACGGTCACGCTCGAAGTGCGGCCTGCCGATAGCCTGCCGCTGGAACAGGCGGTCGAGATTTTGGAACAACAGGTCGTTGCTGTGCTGGAAGAGCAGGGCATCCCCGGCGATATCCGCCTGAGTGTGTCCGGCACGGCCGATCAACTCAGCCAGACCTGGAACGCGATCCAGATCAACCTGATCGTGGCGCTGGTGATCGTCTTTCTGGTCATGGCAGTGTTGTTTGAGAGCTTTGTCCTGCCGCTGGTCATTCTGATTGCTGTGCCGGTGGCTGCGGCGGGCGGGGTCGGGGGGCTCGCGGTACTGAACCTCTACCAAACCCAGCCGATGGATATGCTGACGCTGCTGGGTTTCGTGATCTTGGTGGGCATCGTTGTGAACAACGCGATCCTGATCGTGCATCAGACCCTGTTCCATCTGCGCGAAGAAGGGATGGAGCCAGTTGACGCCATCGAAGAGGCCACACGCAACCGGATCAGACCGATTTTTATGTCGACGCTGACCAGCATCATGGGGATGTTGCCCTTGGTCATCTTCCCCGGCGCAGGGTCCGAGCTTTACCGTGGTTTGGGTGCTGTTGTGGTCGGTGGCCTGTCAATGTCGGCCTTCCTCACGCTTCTGACAGTGCCGCCCTTGCTGCGCCTGGCGATCCGCAAACCAGACCTGAGCGAGGAGAGAATTGGCGCCGTCGCACCGGCGGAATAAAGGCAACGGATAGAGCTATCACCGTCTGATGATCACCTCTTCGTGACCAGATGCGAATCATTCTCATTTCATTTTACAATTGCGAATAAGTCGCATAAGCATCTTTTCGATTGACAGTTCTCTACCGAAAGGACACTCCAATGACTATGATCAAATGCCTCTCCTTTGTGTGTTGCGCTGCCGTGTTTTCGTCTGCCGCCATGGCCGAGGAAGACCGTTTCAAAGCCGTCACGACCTTTACGGTGATCGCCGATATGGCCCAGAACGTGGCAGGTGACGCGGCGATTGTGGAAAGCATCACGCGGGCAGGGGCCGAAATCCACGGCTATCAACCCACCCCCCGCGATATCATCCGCGCGCAGGATGCCGATCTGATCCTGTGGAACGGGCTGAACCTTGAGCTGTGGTTTGAACAGTTTTTCAGCAACCTCTCGGACGTGCCCAGCGTGACACTCTCGGAAGGGATCACACCGCTCAGCATCTCGTCAGGGTCCTACGACGGCAAACCCAACCCCCATGCCTGGATGAGCCTTGAGAGCGCGTTGATTTATGTCGACAATATCCGCGACGCTTTTGTCGAACATGACCCCGACAATGCCGAAACCTACCGTGCCAACGCCGAGGCCTATAAGGCCGAAATCACTGCGACAATTGCGCCTCTGCGCGACCGGATCCTTGCCGTGCCTGCCGAACAGCGCTGGCTTGTCAGCTGTGAGGGCGCGTTCAGCTATCTTGCGCGCGATTTCGGGATGCAGGAACTCTACCTCTGGCCCATCAACGCCGACCAGCAAGGCACGCCCCAACAGGTGCGCCGCGTGATTGA
>CAYZKE010000620.1:0-2051 GCA_964478505.1 uncultured Loktanella sp. | reverse complement strand
ACCTTTCAGACACGGTCGCTTTTGTGGGGCTTTCCCGATCATACAACTGTTGCCGTGCAGGGCGATTTGCTTGTGATTTATGGCAGGTTGCGGTTCGGCCAGTCTGATATGGGTGTGAACAAGGCGCGCGTTGAAAGCTGGCTTGAAACGCTTGCCCCCTTGACCGAGCCGCTTTGATCCGCCAATCGGTGATCCATGATCGCATCTGATAAAATCGAACAGCTGATTGACCGTTTCCAGTTTCTGGAGGCGAAAATGTCGAGTGGTGCCGCGGGCAATGATATTGCCAAGCTGGGCAAGGAATACGCCGATTTGCGCCCCGTCGTGGAAACCGTGACCGCCTACAAGGACCTGCTCGCGCAGATTGCCGATGCCGAGGCGATGCTGGCCGATCCGGAGATGAAGGAATTGGCCGAGGCAGAATTGCCTGATCTGAAAGCGGCGCTGGAAGCGTCCGAACATGACGTGCAGCTGGCGCTCTTGCCGAAAGATGCCGCTGATAGCCGGCCCGCATTGCTGGAAATCCGGCCCGGCACGGGCGGTGATGAAGCGGGGCTTTTTGCGGCTGATCTGCTGCGGATGTATCAGCGCTATGCCGAAAAGCAGGGCTGGAAATTCGAAATCCTCGAAGAAAGCCTGAGCGAATTGGGCGGCGTGAAAGAGGTCGTTGCACGGGTTGTCGGTGATGGTGTCTTCGCAAGGCTGAAATACGAAAGCGGCGTGCACCGCGTGCAGCGTGTGCCTGAAACCGAGAGTGGCGGGCGTATTCATACTTCTGCTGCAACGGTGGCAGTGCTGCCCGAGGCGGAAGACGTCGATATCGAGATCAATGCGAATGATTTGCGCATTGATACGATGCGCGCGTCGGGATCGGGGGGACAGCACGTCAATACCACGGACAGTGCGGTGCGGATCTTGCATATTCCCACCGGCATCATTGTTGTCAGTTCCGAAAAATCCCAGCACCGTAACCGCGAGATTGCGATGCAGGTGTTGAAGACGCGCCTGTTTGATATGGAGCGCCAGCGCGTGGACAGTGAACGCTCGGCGGATCGGAAAAGCCAGGTCGGCTCGGGCGACCGCTCGGAGCGGATCAGAACCTATAACTTCCCCCAAGGCCGCCTGACGGATCACCGGATCAACCTCACGCTCTATTCCTTGGGGCAGGTGATGCAGGGCGATCTGGATGAGATCATCGACGCCTTGCAGTCTGATGCGCAAGCCACGATGCTGGCCGAGATGGGCGCGTGAGTGACGCCAGGTCCGGCAGTCAGGTTCTGGCGGCGGCTGTGCAGCAACTCACCAAAGCCGGGGTGCCCGATGCCGCGCGTGACGCGCGCAAGCTTTTTGCCTATGCCTCCGGCGTGGATGCAAGGCGGCTGACGCTGATCTTGCCAGAGCCTGTGTCGGCAGAGGTCATGACGCGGTTTGACCACCTGATCGCCCGCCGCGCACGGTTCGAGCCCGTGTCGCATCTGATCGGATCACGCGCGTTCTACGGGCGCGATTTCGAGGTGACAAAGGATGTCCTTGATCCTCGCCCTGAAACCGAAACGCTGATTGATGTGGCCTTGCGTGATCCCTTCGCGCGTGTGCTGGATCTCGGGACGGGGTCTGGTTGTATTCTGGTGACGCTGCTGGCCGAAAACCCGGGCGCGGTTGGTGTGGGGGCCGATGTGTCGCCCAAGGCGCTTGCCGTGGCCTTGCGCAACGCGCAGCGACACCACGTGGATGACAGGGCAACCTTTGTGCAAAGCGACTGGTTGGCGGGTATCAGGCGGCCCTTTGATCTGATCGTGGCGAATCCGCCCTATATTGCCGCCGATGAAATGGCGGGCCTGTCACGCGATGTGCGCGAATGGGAGCCGCGTTTGGCGCTGACCGATGAGGCTGATGGGCTGTCCGCCTACCGCACCATCATTTCACAGGCGCAAGATGTGCTGGAACCGGACGGCCGGTTGATCTTCGAGATCGGATCGACCCAGGGGCAGGCTGTAGCTGAACTGATGCTGCAAGGCGGTCTGACCCATGTTTTCGTGATTCCCGACCTT
>CAYZKE010000619.1:0-2058 GCA_964478505.1 uncultured Loktanella sp. | reverse complement strand
CAAACACATCCTTGGCACCAAGTACCATGACAAGGTCGGGCGTCTGCTGGTGTCAGAGCTTTTCACCGTGGGCGAGGGCGGCTGGTCGGGCTTTCCATCGCACAAGCACGACACCGATCGCCTGCCGCTTGAGACACGGCACGACGAGACCTACAACTTCCGGTTCAAGCCCAACCACGGCTCTGGCGTGCAGATGCTGCAACGCGAGGACGGCAAGGCGGGCGATGCCTATCATATCGTGGATGGATCGACGATCTGTCTTGATAGCGGATACCATCCTTGCGCCGTTTTGCCAGGCTATCAGATGTATTATTTCACCATTCTGGGCGGGCTGTCACAGCGCAGCCTCATCCAGTATTTCCAACCGTCCCATGCCTATCAGATCGAGACGATCCCGGGGATCAAAGACATGATTGCCAAGTTCAAGTGACCCTTGTGACGCTCAAAGAGGTGCTCCAGCCTGCGTTACGTGACGGCTATGCCGTCGGCGGTCTGGTGTGTCTGGGTTGGGAGGATATGTGCGCCTTTGTGGCCGCAGCAGAAGCCGAGAATTGCGCGGTGATCCTGCAGGCCGGGCCGGGGTGTCGGGCGCATACGCCTTTGCCTGTTCTGGGCAAGATGTTCCGTCTTTTGGCCGAAAATGCCAGCGTGCCGGTCGTAGCGCATCTCGATCATGGTTACACCTATGATGATTGTTCCGCCGCAGTGGATGCTGGCTTTACGTCGCTGATGTTTGACGGATCGCGAAAACCGTTGAAAGACAACATCAAGGAAACCCGTCAAATCGTTAAACTTGCACAGCAATCAGGTATTTCATGCGAGGGCGAGATCGGCTTTGTCGGCTATGCGGGTGGAGAGCGTTCAGCGGGAACAGACCCCAGAGAGGCAGCGATCTTTGCAGCAGAGACCGGCATCGACGCGATGGCGATTTCGGTCGGGAATGTGCATCTTCAGCAGGAAACAGACGCGGGCCTCGATGAAGCGCGGATAGCAGCCATTCAAGCAGCCACACAGGTGCCTTTGGTGATCCATGGCGGATCAGGCGTGCCGGTTGAGCAGCGCAGGCATTTGGCAAGGACGACAAATATCTGCAAATTCAATATTGGCACGGAACTGCGTATGGCCTTCGGGGCCGCGCTGCGTGAAGCGGTGAACAAGGATCCTGATCGCTTTGACCGGATTGCGATCCTGAAAGAAACCCATGATCCCGTGATGGCGGCTGCACGCACAGTCTTGCGGAACCTCAAGGGATAGGGCGTTGATATTGTAGGGCGTTGATATTGCTGATTTCAGCTTCATCCAATAATCGCATAATCAGTATTATGTAATATTTTGACCGTGCTGGATTGCGGCCCCATCTCGTAGACTTGCAAGCCCGCGCGACATTGATACAAGCTGTTAGCCAGCAAAAAGGTTCGGTCAATGAAGCGTGCGAAGAAGATTGGTCTGTTTTCTTGTATCAAGAATGAAGGACCGTTCATTTTGGAATGGGTTGCCTATCACATAAACTCAGGCTTCGCCGCGATCGTTGTTTATAGCAATGACTGTACCGACGGATCAATGGAACTACTTGATGCGTTGGCGGACAACGGAGTCATTCATCATCACGCACAGGACCTGCAGCCAGGAGAGACACCACAATTTGCAGCCGCCGAAAAAGCGTATCAGCACCCTGAACTGCAAGCCGCAGATTGGTTGATGTGGATGGACACCGACGAGTTCTTATTCTGCAATAACGAGAATAACAGCGTGCTGCAACTGGCTGAAAAAGCATCAGAAATTTCCGACGGTGTGGCTGTTAACTGGCTTAATTTCGGAGACAATGGTTTCACCCAATGGGAGCCGGGGTTAGTCACTCAGCGGTTCTTGAAGCGCGGACTCGACAACAATAGCCGACATGCAACATTCAAAACGCTTTTCAAACGATCTGACAGCGTTCGTGGTTTCGGACTTCACCGTCCCCATGTGCATGGAGATTTTCAAGAGCAGGGAAAGGTCTTTGTAAATGCGGCTGGCAGCCCGATGCCAGCCACGATGTACCGGTCAGGCAAACGCATG
>CAYZKE010000618.1:0-2059 GCA_964478505.1 uncultured Loktanella sp. | reverse complement strand
AATGCCCATGACTGGGCAAATGCATTGAAAGCAGGGAAACCGCTCCGGCAACTCGCCCAGCGCGTGGAACACTCCGAGCGCTACATCCGACGGGTCATCTCTTTGATCTCTCTGTCCCCGAGACTCCAAAGTGCGATTCTCAATGGCACCCAACCGACGGACCTGAATCTCGAGACCCTCGTGCGCGGCGCCATTCCACTGGCCTGGACCCATCAGGATCGCCTGTTCGGACTGACGGCCTGAGCTTCCCTGCTCAGCGCATTGCCTTCCCTGATAGACGGTTGAGAATTCCCTGTTCGCCAGAATAAATTCCCTGTTACCAAGTTTAGGGAATTTACCTCTAAACCAATGATATTGCTGGGGTAATCTGGCTTCGTTTTGCTCAAAAGTCACGTATTCTGCGCAAATTCCCTGTTAATTGGCTGTTATCAGGGAAAAGCGGACCGGCGTATCCAGGCAACTGAGACGGTCGGGCCTTACGGCACAGGATCAGGCCGCGCGGTCCGTCTCAGTCCGAGACAGCACGTTGCAAGCCGCGGAAGACACGCGGGAATTCAGGCCAAAACGGACATGGGAAAATGAGACTGGGGTAAGTGGCGGACTGGGGAGGATTCGAACCCCCGACCCCTTGATTCGTAGTCAAGTACTCTATCCAACTGAGCTACCAATCCGCGTAACGGGGGATTTAGACGTGGATCACTTGCGATGCAAGGCCCAATTCAGATTCTTTCTCATTCTGCTGCAGGTGCAAGTGCAAGGTCCTCTTTTGGCAGCTGGATAAGAAAGGTTGTCCCTTGGGCGTCCGTTGATTTCAGCTCAAGCCGCCCGCCGTGTCCACGCACCAGATCAGCCGCGATCACAAGCCCCAGACCAGATCCACCCTTGCGCACGCCCCCCTGAAACGGCTGGAACAGATATTCCTGCGCTTTCTTGGGCAGGCCCGGCCCCGTGTCCGTAATCGTCAAAGACCATGTCAGATCGTCCTCGACCGCCTGTAGTCCGATCTCGCCGGGGTTGCCGGTGGCCATGATCGCCTGCCGGGCGTTGCGCACAAGGTTAAAGATGACGCGGTAAAGCTGCTCTCCGTCCGCCCGCAGTGTCATGGTGGCAGGGATGTCTTCGGCGAAAGACAGTGGATAATCAGCGGCTGCCAGCCTTTCGCTGTCAATCACATCGCCCACGATTTGCGCCAAATTCACCCGCGAGAGGCTGGGTGCAGGCTCATCGACCCGGCCAAAGGCCAGTGTCGTTTCACAAAGGTTCACGGCGCGGGTAATGGAGTTCACCAGCTTGGGTGCCATCCGTTTGACCAGCGGGTCATCAGAAGACTCGATGCGATCTGTAAAAAGCTGCGCAGAGGTCAGGATATTGCGCAGATCATGGCTGACCTTTGCAACTGCACCACCAAGCTGGGCAAGCCGTTCTTTTTGTTTCAGCGAACTGGTCAGTTGCGTCTGCATCATGCGCAACGCCTCTTCCGCATCGCGCAATTCGGTCACGCTGGCACTTGGAGTGATGATCTGGCGCGCATCCTCGGGGGCTTTGGCATAGGATTGCATATGTTCAACAACCCCTTTGATTGGACGCACCAAGAGGATTTGCACGGACAGAAATAACAAGCTCGCCGTGATGATCGAGATGAAGGCGGACAAGAACAGAATATTCCGTCCATAGGCCAAAAGCGCGTTGCGCAGCGGCATCTCGTCCATCGTGACTTCGATCAGCAGCCCGCCATCACGTACCGGGTTTCCGATGACACGTACGATCCGTTCTTCGGTGTCAACAAGCGTCCGCAGGGCGTCTGCGATCAACGTCATGCTGCTGGGGTCGCGCATGTCATAGGTTGCGGTAATGGGCGAGGGGATCGGCGAAGACAGCGCCAGTTGCCGGATCTGATCGCGGCGCAGCACCACATTGTATACCTCGGCATTGCGCAGCAGCTCTGTCTCCAGCGCGGGGCTGATCATGTCATCCGCTTCCAACGCCAACGACGCGATCTGCGCCCGTTCAAGCCGCGCAAGCAGGTAATCCTCGCGGAAACGCGCGACCGAGGGCACGA
>CAYZKE010000617.1:0-2064 GCA_964478505.1 uncultured Loktanella sp. | reverse complement strand
CATCGATTGGATGCGACTACTCACTACACCCACTCACTACCCACCGAACACAAACATGGCGTGTCCAATGGCTTGGTTTTCGCCTTTCTAGAGGCCCAAAACAATTCTCTAAATTTCTAACGTCATGCGTGTATTTTTCATACAATGATGTATGATAAATCATACATCTGCGGGATATGCACTGGCGCGACCGCACTTGGGCGTCGGCCACCTATGCTGGCATGTTCAACATCTTTGGATTCTCAGGTCACACCATTTCTTCCAGCATCGCATTCAGTATCGCGGTGCTAGGCAGATTGTCCTATCACTTTGGTGCCGCCTTGGCGCGCGTGGTGCGCTTTGCCCGAACATCCTTTGGCGGCGTATTTGCTTCCCGTTCAAGCCGTGCGTTTCGCAGACGGGTCAGCTTGGCAAGCCGCTGTTCTGCTTCATCATCCACCATTTTGCGGACAACGCGTGTCGTCTTGTCCATGGTGGTTTCAGGTCTAGTGGTGTGTTCTTTGAACACGGAGGTCTTCGTAAGTTTCGCCATTGGGTTTCTCCTTGCTGGGTCATCCACCTCTGTCCGGGCGGGCTCATTGCGTGCGCAGCTCAGGGTGTCTGGAATGGCGGCATACATCGCGAGAGCGTACGCGAATGCGATGAAATCGGCAGCATCCCCAGACATCAGAGCCCGAAACAGGGTCTGACAGATAAATTGTTTTGATGGGAGAATCTTGGTTTGCTCTGGCGACCGACGCTTCCGGACCGGAGAAAACCACATCTCGCGTGAGCTCGACCTAGTCACTTGGCGTCAGGATTACAACGCTTCAATCCTTTTGCGTGAACGCAAGGACTTATGTGATGACTGATGGTATCATGGTCTTCACCGCGATCCTGCGGTTGGAATTGGGAGCACAGCAAAATGGGTCTTCAAAGCATTCTTGTGATCATCATCATCGGCGCAATCGCCGGTTGGCTGGCGGGGCAGGTCATCCGGGGGTTCGGCTTTGGTTTGCTGGGCAATATCGTTGTGGGTATTCTGGGTGCTTTTGTTGCAGGGCTGATTTTTCCTGTAATCGGCCTCGGCCTGGGTGGCGGATTGATCGGAAGTATCATCCACGCCACACTTGGCGCCGTCATTCTCTTGTTCCTTATCCGTCTGGTAAAGCGCGTCTAAGCTTCGGCATTCAAGGGCGGTTTCGTGTCGGCATGGTGGTGGCTATGGCGATACGCCCCAGCCCTTCTCATCCGGTACTTTGATGTTGATGGATATCAATCCTGCGCAAAGTGATGGTGGTACTCTCATAGTGCAGCGACCTTTTAACTGATCGCCGTTGTGTACCGCGATGGTGGATGTTTCGCGCTGTAAACAAAGGCGAATGATGCGTGAAAAGGAAAACACATGACGAAATTGAATCTGTTCACTGGCGTGAGTGTCGGCGCGATGATCTTGCTGGGTGCCTGCGCGCCGAAACCGGAGCCCGTGGCGATGGTAATCTATGCCGAGCCGACGTTCGACAAACTGGGCAATCCGTCCTGCCGTCCCGGCAACGTTCCGATTGGTGGTGTTTACACGGAAGACTTGCCTTTGTGTGACGTGGTCAACAGCGGCCAGGCTGTGGTTGTTGCCCCACGCGTTGTCGAACTTGATGATGGTGTTGATGGGACGGTCATAGTCGATCCTGTTGATCCGGTCGATCCTAATGGCGGCAATCAGAATCAGAATCAGAACCAAAATGAGAACCAGAACCAATCTGGCGGTTGAACACTGTCGCGTTCTTTGGTGTGGCACCTAGCGCATTCGCCTGCAATCGTTCCTGCAATAAGTCCCGCCGGAATTGACCTATGTCATAACCTGAGGGTTTTGCCGCGTCACAGTCTTCCAAAGCAGATGGAGGACGACGTGATGGCCGAAGGAAAACCCCTTGTTGTGAATTTTGCGCAACTGCGGCGCGGCGATGTAGATACTGTCGGTGGCAAGAACGCGTCTTTGGGTGAGATGATCCAGACCCTTGGTGCGAAAGGTATCCTTGTGCCACCCGGGTTTGCGACGACGGCGGATGCGTTTCGGGCCTATCTGAC
>CAYZKE010000616.1:0-2071 GCA_964478505.1 uncultured Loktanella sp. | reverse complement strand
TGCCATGGCGTGTGGTGGCGGAAATATTGGACGGGCGGCCCATCTTTTCGCCCTGCAGGATCTCAAGCGTCAGGTCTTGGCCCAGTTCCTCGGTCAGCAATGCTGCCAGCGTGGCTGCCGCACTTCCCGTGGCGGGGTCTTCGGGGATGTTATCAAGCGGTGCGAACATACGTGCGTCAATGTGGTTGCCGTCGCGGACATAGGCGTAGAGCGCGAAATCTATGCTGGCAGGGTAGGTCTTGGCCCCTTGCCGGATATGGTCAACCGAAGGCGCGCTGGCATCCAGATCGTCTTTGCTGCGCAGAGCAACCAGCACGAAAGGCAGCCCGATCGTGGCTTGCAAAGGGGCATGTGTGGTCAGATCAATCGCCTCTGTACCCAGCCCTAGCGCCTGTGCGACCAATGCCGGATCGGGGGTCGCAAGCCGCGTCAGTTGCGCGTTGATTGTGAACGCGGCACTATCGCCTGCAAAATCACAGATGATCGGGCCAATGCCCAGTTCAAGGGTCAGCGGGCCCTCGTGGCCTGCATCGCGCAATGCGATTGCCGTGCCGATGGTGGGATGACCCGCGAAAGGGATCTCCATTGTCGGGGTGAAGATGCGCACCTTTGCAGTATGTGCGGGATCCTTTGGCGGATACACAAAGGTTACTTCCGAGAAGTTGAATTCGCGCGCGATCTTTTGCAGATTGGCCTCGGGCAGACCCTGCGCATCAGGGAAAACCGCAAGCTGATTGCCGCCAAAAGCCGTGTCGGTAAAGACGTCGTAGACCAGATAATCCGTCATTGCTTTACCTCTGCCTTCCGCTAGCCCAGTTGCACCAAAGCGTGACGTTTCTTACCCGCGCTCAGCTTGATCGGTGTGGCAAGCTGGCTTGCATCCACCATCAGGCCCGCATCGGTCAGCGGTTCATCATTCAACCGCGCACCGTTTTCGGCGATAAGGCGTTTGGCCTCTTTCCCGCTTTTGGCAAGGCCCGATTTCACAATCAACTGCACGATCGAGATACCATCGCCCAACTCATCGTCTGTTAACGTCAGCGTCGGCAGATCATCACCGACGCCGCCCTTCTCAAAGACCTCGCGCGCGGTCGCTTCCGCTGCCTTGGCAGCCTCGGCCCCGTGCAGCAGCGTCGTGACCTCATTGGCCAGAATAATCTTGGCTGCGTTGATCTCGGAACCTTCCAGCGCGCCCAGACGGTTGCATTCTTCCACCGGCAGTTCGGTGAAGATTTTCAGAAACTTGCCTGTGTCGGCATCTGTCGTGTTGCGCCAGAACTGCCAGAATTCGTAAGGCGACAGCATATCGCCGTTCAGCCAGATCGCGCCGCCTTGGGACTTGCCCATTTTGCGCCCGTCCGATGTGGTCAGCAGCGGTGTTGTCATGCCGTAGATTTCCTGATCCAGCACGCGCCGCGTCAGGTCGATCCCGTTGACGATATTTCCCCACTGGTCCGAGCCGCCCATTTGCAGAAGACAGCCGTAGCGGCGGTTCAATTCAAGAAAATCATAGGCTTGCAGGATCATGTAGTTGAATTCGAGGAACGAGAGTGACTGTTCGCGGTCCAGCCGTGATTTCACGCTCTCGAACGACAGCATCCGGTTCACGGAAAAATGCCGCCCGATGTCCCGCAGGAAAGAGAGGTAGTTCAACCCGTCAAGCCATTCGGCATTGTTGAGCATGATCGCGTCTTTCGGACCATCCCCGTAGGTCAGGTATTGCGCAAAGACTTTCTGCATGCCCGCGATGTTGTCGGCAATCGCCGCATCGTCCAGCAAGGGGCGTTCATCCGCACGGAACGACGGATCGCCCACCTTGGTGGTGCCGCCGCCCATCAGGGTGATCGGTTTGTGCCCGCATTTTTGCAGCCAGCGCAGCACCATGATGTTCATCAGGTGCCCGACATGCAGCGATTTGGCGGTGGCGTCATAGCCGATATAGGCAGGCACGACCCCTTTGCTCAGCGCCTCGTCAAGGCCCTGATAATCCGTGCAGTCGGCCAGAAAGCCGCGCTGCATCATGACGTTCATGAATTCGGATTTCGGATGGTAGGTCATTGGCTTGTTCCCG
>CAYZKE010000615.1:0-2072 GCA_964478505.1 uncultured Loktanella sp. | reverse complement strand
AGGTGATGAACCCCAGCATGATGAAGAACAGGACAACGGCGATGGCCGCGCCATAGCCCATCCGGAACCCGAATTCGGATAGTGATTCCTCGAACATATAGAACGACAGCACACGGGTTGATCCGAAAGGCCCGCCGTTTGTCATGACACTGATCAGGTCGAAGGATCGCAGCGCGCCGATGATGGTGACGACAAAGGCGATGAAGGTTGCAGGCTTGAGTTGGGGCAGGATCACATACCACAACATCTTGGGCCCCTTTGCGCCATCAAGGCGCGCGGCCTCGACCTGTTCAGGATCAACGGCGTTCAGGCCTGTCAGATAGAGGATCATGCAGTATGCCGTTTGCGGCCAAAGGCCTGCCGCGATAATGCCGTATGTTGCCAGTGTCGGATCGCCCAGCACGTTGATCGGGCCTGCGCCAAAGAAGCCAAGGATCGCGTTCAAAAGCCCTTCACGCGGTAGGTAGAACCAGCTGAAAACCAGACCCACAACGACTTGGCTGATGACAAAAGGGAAAAAGAACATCGACTTGTAAAAGCGGATGCCCGTGACGGTTTGGTTGAGGAAAAGCGCGATGAACAGACCTGCGGGGATCGCCAGCAGATAGAGCACCAGCCATTTGAGGTTGTTCCAGAACGACACCGAAAACTTGCGGTCAACATTGGCATCGCCCCACCCAAGCAGGCGTTCGTAGTTGGCGGTGCCGACCCATGTTTTCTCGCCCAGACCGTCCCATTCATGCAGTGAAATCCAGAACGACTGGCCGATAGGGATGATGACGTAGATCGCAAAAAAGATCATCGCCGGCAGCAGGAACAGCCACGGGGTGATCGCAATCTCGTTGCGCTTGTACCAGCCGCGCTGCGGCCTGCTTGCGTGGGTGCTTGGAACGGCGGGTGACACCGACATGGCGTTTCTCCTGCTGGGTCAACACATGTGAAAACCACAGGTGGGCTTGCAGATGGGTTGCGGGTGTGGGTTGCACCCACCTTACGAAAGGGTGGGTGCGGTAGGGTAGGTAAAACCCACCGTAGCGTTAGTTGTAAATGCGCTGACGTGTTTCTTCGAGACGCATCAGGATGTCGTCAAGGTTGTCAGGGAACACCATGAACTCTTGCAGGCCTTCCATGCCGACAGACGCCATTTCGGCATCAAAGTCGCGATCAAAGAACTGCATGATCCCGCCGCCCGCGTTGTTCGAGAGCATGTCGAAGCCCTGCTCGAGGAACTTGTCCGCGTCGATGGATGCGTTTGCGTTCACTGGCAGCTGTCCCAGAGCATCACCTGCGTTGATCGCTGTCTGTACTTCGGCAGAGGTGACATAGCGCAGGAACTCTTTCGCGGCGTCCATGTTCTGTGCGCCCGACGCGATGTGGAACGTATCGGTTGGCGCATCCTCGGCGTAATCAACATCAGGATTGATGACCGGGAACTGGTAGAAGTCCAGTTGATCATCGGTCAGACCGCCGTCACGCATGGCAGCAACCGCAAAGTTACCCATCAGGTAGGCCGCAGCTTCACCATTGACCATAAAGGGCAGGGCTTCCTGCCAGCTATAGGTCTGGTGGTCGTCGATGAAGGCGCCCATGTCGATCAGCTGACGCCAGTTGGCGAAAGTCTGGCGGACACGGTCGTCTGTCCATTCGACTTCACCGCGTGCGAGCGCCATGTGGAAATCATAGCCGTTGGTGCGCGAGTTGATATAGTCAAACCAGCCGCCAGCGGTCCAAAGGAACTTGGTCCCGATGGTGTAGCATTTGACACCACTGTCCAGCAGTGTCTGGCAGTTTGCGAGCTCTTCTTCCCAGTTTGTTGGTTCGGATAGGCCATACTGGTCAAAGATGTCTTTGCGGTAGTAAACGCCCCACTGGTAGTATGTGTAAGGCACGCCCCATTGAGCGCCATCAAGTGTCATGGCACCTTTGGTTGATGATAGCGCTTCGAATTCAGGCTCGGCCCAGAGATCCGAGATATCTGCAAAGAGGCCCGCATCGACATAAGGGCGCATCCGGTTGGCGGCATACCAGTTCACAACATCCGGCGGGTTCGCACCCAGCGCGTTGCGGATCTG
>CAYZKE010000614.1:0-2080 GCA_964478505.1 uncultured Loktanella sp. | reverse complement strand
TTGTTCCTGCGCCGTTTTGTTGAAAGCCCCTATATGCATTTCGATATTTACGGCTGGCAGCCAACTGCGGCCCCCTCGCGTCCCCGTGGCGGCGTTGGTATGGGTGCGCGCGCGGTGCTTGAGGCCTTGCCAGAGATGCTGAAACTGTGACCGACAGGCGCCTGACCCCAGCCAACGGCCGCGTCGCCGCGATGCATTTGGCGGGGCAGGTTGATGCGGAACGCTATCTTGAAGGCTGGCCCGCGATGGTGGGCGTGCCTGTTGTCGACCTGCGTGCAGCACCTGATGGATCGCGTGACCGGCAACTGCTGCTGGGTGCTGCGGTCACTGTGTTTGAGGATTTGAACGGTTGGTCCTTTGTTCAAGGGGCCGACGGATATGTCGGCTATGTGTTGTCCGACCAGTTGGGCACTGTGACGCCGCCCTCGCATTTTGTGGCGACGGCGGCGACCCATGCCTATGAAGCCGAAGATTTCAAATCCCCTGATCTGTATGGCCTGCCTTTTGGGGCGCGGGTGACCGTACTGGATGAACGGCGCAAGTTTTTTGAAACCAATGTGGGCTTTGTCCCCAAAAGCCATCTGCGCGCCCTGGACCGGCCTTTTACGGATCCCGCGACTGTCGCACAGTTGCATTTCGGGGTGCCCTATCTTTGGGGCGGGAATTCCACCCGTGGCATCGATTGTTCGGGGTTGATTGCTGCGGCGTTGCAGGCCTGTGCCATCCCTTGCCCTGCCGATAGTGACATGCAGCAAGCCGATCTGGGTGCGTCCTTTGAGGGGGACTATCAGCGCGGTGATCTGCTTTTCTGGAAAGGGCATGTGGGGATGATGGTCGATGAGGTCACGCTGATCCACGCCAACGCGCACCATATGGCAACGGCTTATGAGCCGATCGCGCGGGCAATTTTGCGGATCGAGGCGCAGGGTGACGGGCCGGTCGTGGCGCGCAAGAGGCTCTAGTCGACGGCGCGGATCAGTTTGCGTTCCAGTACCCGCAGGACCTGACGCAGGTCATTCCCGCGTTTGAGAATCTGGCCATCCATCCCGATCACAGCATATTGCCCTTGCCGCATCCGCAGTTTGGGGCGCTTTTCAATGCGGTAAAGCGGGTGTTCGGCGGTGCGGCGGAAGACCGAGAATACGGCAACATCGCGCAGATGCGACATGCCGTAGTCGCGCCACTCGCCCGCGGCGACCATGCGCCCGTAGAGGCTGAGAATCACACTGAGTTCTGTGCGGTGAAACGCGACCTGTTCGGGTGCGTGAAACTGGGAGGGGGACTCAAATGTCATACCCCAGATTTGCGTCAAACCTTTGCAAGATCAAGAGTTCATGTCGCGCCGCCACCATTATGCCGTAAAATGAACAACTTAGCGTCACAGGGCCTGCCAACTGGGAACACAACTGATTGCGACAGTCCAAACATAGCGAAATGCTACCCCGATGTCGCGGTCAATAGCCCCCACCCAGTTCGTGACATCGGGGAACTTCGTTTCCCCCTAAGCACTAGCCGCAGTCAACCGCGCGGATTGTTTCGTCCACTCCGATCCGGAAATTCACGCGATCAAGCCGGAAATCCATTGTTACGGCATCCCCCGGTCGGATCACGCGGACAGGCCCCAGCAACAATGTCCGTTCGAGGGCCGTTGCGTTTTGCCCGATAAGACCTGCGAATTCCGAAGCGCCACAGGTGTCTTCCATCTGTGGAGGAAGGGGGGCTTGGGTTGCGGTACAACCGGCAAGCAGGATAAGTGCAACAAGACGTTTCATCCGGCCATTCTCGGGTGTTTCGCTTCAAACGCAAGACATAGCGCACAGAGTGGTTGAACTTTCGTCCTGTTTGACTGATCGTTTGCGCAATCAACAAGGAGATACCCGATATGCGCACACGTGCAGCCGTGGCACTTGAGGCGGGCAAGCCGCTGGAAGTAATGGAAGTGAACCTCGAAGGCCCCAAGGCTGGTGAGGTGCTGGTTGAGATCAAAGCGACCGGGATCTGTCATACAGATGAATTCACGCGTTCGGGTGCCGATCCAGAGGGCGCGTTTCCCGCGATCCTTGGCCATGAAGGTGCAGGC
>CAYZKE010000613.1:0-2085 GCA_964478505.1 uncultured Loktanella sp. | reverse complement strand
GTGTAACCCCAGTTGTAGTCTGCGGTCAGGTGATAGGCCTTACGGTCGGTGCCGTACTGCTGCATCAACACTGGCGCAAGTGCTGCACCGGACATGTACGAGTTGAAGAAGTGGCGGAAACCGTTGGCGCGCTTGTCTTTACCCGTTGTGTCGTTGGAGTGGGTCAGACCCGCCATAAAGATAATACCGGCTTCTTGGCAAAGCGCCTGCACCGCAACAGCCACACCCGAGGATGAACCGCCAGACACCATGATAGCGCCGTCTTTTTCGATCATGGAGCGTGCAGATGCGCGGGCCGCGTCGGATTTGGTCTGCGTATCACCGGTAACATACTTGACTTCACGGCCAAGAATGCCGGTGCCTTCAAGCGCTTTGGACGAGAAGGTGCTCAGCATACCGCCGTCGCCGCCACCGTTCAGGTGCTCGACTGCAAGTTCAAAGGCGCGCAGTTCGTCTGCACCCTCATCTGCGTACGGGCCTGTCTGGGGCACGTTGAAGCCGAGAACGACCTCGCTGTCGCCTGGCGAATTGGTAAAGCCGGACTCTTGCGCGCGCAGATACTGCGGCAGAGCGAGACCAGCACTGGCAACCATACCAGTTTTGAGCACGCCACGACGCGAGAATTTATTGTTGGACATTATTATCCTCCCTTAAGGTTGAAGCTGGCTGAGTCTCCTCCCCCAGCCATCGAGCACTTTACAGTACGGTTGCAGTGTCAGAGACGATGCCCTGTTTCGACAATAAGGCATTCTTGAGGCTGGACTTATTTGTAAATTCATGAACAAATATTTGTGAAAATCGGTAAACCATTTTTCTTGCAGACGCAGAAACCGTTTGAAACCTATAGGAGAATTTTGAGTGTCCAATGACAGCCTTGTAGGGTCACGTATTCGCGAAAAACGGCTGGATCGCGGTCTGCGACAGGCTGCTGTCGCGGAAACAGTTGGGATTTCTCCATCTTATTTAAACCTCATCGAACACAATAGACGTAGAATCGGGGGAAAACTCCTTGCTGACCTTGCGCGCGTGTTGGAGGTCGACACCGCGCTTTTGGCAGATGGCGTCGAGCGCGAAACGCTTGATGAGATGCAAAGCGCTGCGGCCAGTCTGGGCGATCAGGTTGAAGTCGAACGCACCGAAGAGCTCGCCGCGCGATACCCCGGGTGGGGTGCGCTTATTGCAACCCAGGCGCGCAGGATCGCAGCGCTAGAGGAAAAAAGCCGCGTCCTGACGGATCGCATCTCCTACGATCCGCAACTGGCGGGGTCGCTGCACGAAGTGATCTCGGCCGTATCGGCAATTCGTTCGACTGCATCCATCCTTGTCGGACCCGAGGACATTGACCGGGACTGGCAGCGCAGGTTCCACGAAAACATTCACAGCGATAGTTTGCGATTGGCCAACAGCAGCGAAGCGCTGATCGCTTACCTTGAGGCACCAGAGGCCGTGCTGGAGCAATCCGGCTCTCCCTTTGAGGCGGTCGAAAGCTATTTGGCGCAAACAGGTTTTCATGTTGCGGCATTGGAAGCGGGTGCGGATCCGGTTGCGGTTGCGAAAGACGCAGGATTGCAAGGTCCTGCGGAAAAGGTGCTGCGTGCCGTGCTGCAAATCTATGCTGCCGATGTCGCCGTGCTGCCGCTTGCGAAATTTGAAAAGACCGCGCGCAAACTGAATTACGACCCCGCCGCCATCGCGCTGAGCTTTGGCGCAGCCTTGCCGCAGGTCATGCGCCGTTTGGCGCAGCTGCCGCCAAATCAGGGGCACCCGCCGATGGGCCTGGTGGTTTGCGATGCGTCGGGGGCGCTGACCCTGATCAAGTCTGTGCCGGGCTTTACGATGCCGCGCATTGGCGGGGCCTGTCCGCTCTGGCCGCTCTACGCAGCACTCAGCCGGCCACATCAACCGATCCGGATGGATGTGGAAATGCCGGCCCCCAATGCGACGCGGTTTTTGTGTTTCGCGCTGGCCGAACCTGTGGGGCCTGCCCATTTTGATGTCCCGCCAGCGCTGCGCAGCATGATGCTGGTCATGCCCGATTCCCCCGAGGCCGCGACACAGCCGCATGGCGTGGGATTATCGTGCCGC
>CAYZKE010000612.1:712-2090 GCA_964478505.1 uncultured Loktanella sp. | reverse complement strand
TTCCATCACCGCGCGCAGCTTGCGCAGGAAATCAAGGTTTTCGGGCTGGTTTTTGGAATAGAGGTGCTCTTGGTGGTTATAGGGGTTCACCGAAGGCGCAATGTTCGCGTTGCGCTTTTCCTTGGGCAATGGTGGATTATCGCGCAGCTGCGCGTCGTGCATATAAAAATTGATGGTGTCCAAACGGAAGCCATCACAGCCACGGTTCAACCAGAAACGGGCCACATCCAACAGCGCCTCTTGGACCTGTGGTTCATGGAAGTTCAGGTCCGGTTGGGACACAAGGAAGTTGTGCAGATAGTATTGCTCGCGCCGTGCATCCCAATGCCACGCTGATCCGCCAAAGATCGACAGCCAGTTGTTGGGCGGCGTGCCGTCCGGTTTGGGATCAGACCAGACGTACCAGTTGGATTTGTCGTTCGTTCGGTCAGATCGGCTCTCGGCGAACCACGGATGTTGGTCGCTGGTATGGCTGAGCACCAGATCAATCATCACGCGGATGCCAAGGCGGTGCGCTGTATCAACAACCGCGTCGAAATCAGCGATGGAGCCGAACATCGGATCAACGTCGCAGTAGTCGCTGACATCGTAACCGAAGTCTTTCATCGGCGACATAAAGAAAGGCGAAATCCAGATCGCATCCACACCAAGCGACGCGATATAAGGCAGACGTTGCACAATGCCCAAAAGATCGCCAATGCCATCGCCATTGCTGTCTTGATAGCTGCGCGGATAGATCTGATAGATCACCGCCCCCCGCCACCAGTCTTTGTCAATCGCCATCTCTGTATTGTTGGCCAGCGCCGTCGTCATATTGTCGTTCCTATTGATTGGTCCACTGCCCCGGATCATGTCGGGGGCAGTGTGGATTTACTTGACTGACCCTGCCAGCAGGCCGCGCACGAGGTATTTTTGCATCGCAAAGAACACCCCCAGTGGCACAGCGATCGACACGAAGGCCGATGTCGCAAGGATTTCCCAGTCACCGCCACGGGTGCCCAGCAATTCCACGATCTGTTTGGTCATGACCGTTGTCTCGCCTGATGCATCAATCAAGAACACCAGTGCAACCAGAAGGTCGTTCCATGTCCACAAGAACTGGAAGATCGCAAAGGAGGCCAGTGCCGGAAAGCTGAGCGGCAGAATGATCTTGGTGAAAATCTGGAAATCGGTCGCCCCGTCCACTTTGGCATTCTCGATAATGTCACGCGGCAGACCGACCATGTAGTTGCGCAACAGATAGATCGCCAAAGGCAGACCAAAGCCCGTATGCGCAAGCCAAACCCCCAGATAACCTTTGCCGATGCCAATCGCATTGTGCAGCGACAACAGCGGTATCAGCGCCAGTTGCAGCGGCACCACCAACAGGCCCACGATG
>CAYZKE010000612.1:0-702 GCA_964478505.1 uncultured Loktanella sp. | reverse complement strand
CCCGGAAAATCCATCCAAGCCAGCGCATAGGCCGCAAAGGCCGCAATCAGGATCGGGATGATCGTCGCAGGGATCACAACCGTCAGCGTGTTCAGAAACGCCTTGGCCATGCCTTCGGAGTTATCTTCGTCAAAGAGCACAAAACGATAGTTGTTCAGGGTAAAGTCGGGCGGTGTGGTGACTTCAAGAAACACGCGCTGTGCGCGGCCGCTGATCTGGTCGTCATTGCCTTCCCAGACATAAGACCCATCCGTTTGAATGGTCAGGGTTTCGCCATCGCCCATGTCATTGGTGTCACCGGGCTGATAGGCACCGAGTTCGCGGCTGGATGTACCCCAGGCCAGGAAGTCTCCTTCGAAATCTTCGCCTTCAAAGATATTGCCCTCAACCATGTAGCGGCCATTGCCCAGATCAACGCGGACATCGTCAGGATCTGCCACACGCAGTTGTAGCGTCTGTTCGGCAGGCATGAATGACGACCACCACCCCGATGCCGTGATCTGATCCCCCGTGCGGAACGAGGACACCAAAAGCCCCAGCGTCGGGAACAGCCACAGTACTACAAGAACCACGACCGAGATGTTCAGCGCCCAGACGACGGCGGGCTTTCTCCCTGCTATCGCATCCATTACTGCATCTCCTTGCGCGCGTTATAGACGTTCCAGACAAGGATCGGCGTCACCATCAGCATGATAATCATCG
>CAYZKE010000611.1:0-2100 GCA_964478505.1 uncultured Loktanella sp. | reverse complement strand
TCTTCGGCGCCAGAGGCGATTTCAGCAACCAGATCAGAGATATGATTGATATGGCTGGCAATCTTGGTCAGCACCTGTCCGGCCTGTCCCACAAGGGTAACGCCGCGCTCGACCTGGCCGGAGCTTTCGCTAATCAGGGCCTTGATCTGTTTTGCGGCATCTGAGGACCGCTGCGCAAGTGCACGCACCTCTGATGCGACAACCGCAAAGCCGCGTCCTGCCTCGCCTGCACGTGCCGCTTCAACGCCAGCGTTCAAAGCCAAGAGATTCGTCTGGAACGCGATATCGTCAATGACACCGATGATCTGCGAGATTTCCTGAGACGACCCTTCGATCTCGGTCATTGCGTGCACGGCATCTTTCACGACCGGTTCGCTTTTATCGGCGTCTTCGCGCGCGCTTCCCACGACGTCTTTGACTTGACGGGCACCGTCGGCTGCGGATTTCACGCTGGCCGTCATCTGATCAAGCGCCGCTGCTGTTTCTTCCAATGTTGCGGCCTGATTCTCTGTGCGGCGCGACAAATCATCCGAAGCGCGGCTCATTCCATCCGAACGTTGGCGGATGGCGCCAGAACGGATCACCACAGAACCGATCGTTTTGTTCAGATTCAGCACTGTACGGTTATAATCCTGGCGCAGCTGATCATATTCACCATCAAACGGTGTCTCGATCTTATGTTGCAAGTCGCCGTCAGCCAGTTTCGTCAGTGCGGTACTCAGCCGGTTCACGACTTGCGCTTGTTTGACCTGCAGCGCCTCGCGTTCTTCTTCTGCTTCATCGGAGGCGCGCAATTTTTGGCGGAAATCATCCAACCCATGGAAAAGACTGCCAATTTCATCACCACGTTTCTGATCGGATAGATCGACATCATAATCTTTGTCCGAAACACGGATCATCGCATCACCAAGTCGCGCCAAAGGCCGCACAACCGAGCGTGCCGTGAGCCAACCGAGTAACGCGCCGATACTGGCCACAATAAAGGTCACCAAAAGCATCTTATTGCGTGCAGCGATCACAGGGGTCTGGACCTCATTTGCAGTCACCTCACCAATAATGGCCCACCGGTGCCCGTAAATATCAACCACCGCCCCTTTCGAGAGTACATCATCACCTTCAACGCCGGTTGTGCGCCCTTGAAAGGTATCGCCGCCGTTCCAGACAGCGCGAACCTGATCAGCAGCTGACACATCTGAGAGACGTGCGAGCCCACCTTCAAAGCGTGGTGCGTTCCGGGTGCGCAAATCGGGGCCAACGGCATAAATACGCCCTGTTTCACCCATGCCCAATGGGTTGTTAAAGATCGCATCAATCCGAGAGGCTGGCACTTGTACAGCCGCCACCCCGAGCAATTCCCCGCTCTCGCCAAGAACTGGGGTCGCCATAAACCCTGCGGCTTCCCCGGCACGTGGCTCATAGCTGTCAAAATCGGCAAAATAGACCTGCCCCAGCTCCCCTTCGCGCGCCAGTTTAAATGCCGTCGCCAGACCGCTGTTGGCATAAGGCCCATCGACAAAGTTGGTCGCATAATCCGTTTCCTTGGATACCGAATATATCAGATCACCATCGCGGTTGAACAAGAAGAGATCATAATAGCCCCCCGTAACCATCACATCGCGGAAGTACGGATGAAACCGCCCGTGCTGGAAGTGATAAGGTACTGTTTCAGGGGGCTGATCCAATAACGCCCGCTCGCCAGGTGGGTTGGGATTGTTCGTGATATAGGCTGCGCGCAAACCTTCACTATCAATCATCAAATTGTACGAGCTGCCGAAAGAGCTGAGCGCCCCGATAAAGGTGGGATCATTCGCATAAGACGCAACAGCCCGGCCCAGATTATCAAACAAGGTGACCACGGCGTCGCCACGGCTCTCGGTCAAGATGCCGAAACTTTTTCGGGCATCCTGAAACACGTTTTGCCGAAAATCCAGATATCCGACCACTGCGATGCTGACACTGGCAGCTACGCAAAGTGCGGCGATAATCGACGGTAGTTTTCGCGACAGTGCGATAGAAGAAGAGAATCCCATTAGCCCCTCACAGTAATTTCATTGCTCATGGGGCCTTTATGAGCGCAGGGGTTTAAGATCAGCTTAAGCG
>CAYZKE010000610.1:0-2114 GCA_964478505.1 uncultured Loktanella sp. | reverse complement strand
CGCGACAGACGGGTCGTGCCGCCCGCACCGGGGAAAATACCGACCATGATTTCCGGCAGGCCGATCTTGGCCTTCGGGTTATCGGCGGCAAAGATGCGGTGACAGGCCAGCGGCACTTCAAGGCCGATGCCAAGGGCCGTGCCTGGCAGGGCGGCTGCAATCGGCTTGCCACCCTTGTTGGTCTTGGGGTCCATGCCTGCGCGTTCGATCTTGCGCAGGATGGCATGCATGCCCATCAGGCCATCGAACAGGCCGCGCGCAGGATCGTCGCCTGCACTTTCCTTCATCTTGGCGATAATGTTCAGGTCCATGCCGCCCGCAAAGGACCCTTCCTTGCCAGAGGTGATGATGATGCCTTTGACTGCATCATCAACCAGCGCCTGATCAATCAGTGCGTCCAGATCGGTAAACCCTTGCTGGTTCATCACGTTCATGGATTTGCCTTGCGTATCCCAGACAATCGTTGCGACGCCATCGGCGTCAGTGGTCATGGTAAAGTCGGTCATATCAGGGACTCCTTACACGCGTTCGATGATTGTGGCCGCACCCATGCCGGATGCGATGCAAAGGGTGGCAAGGCCTGTGCCTTGGCCTGTACGCTCTAGCTCGTCCAGCAGGGTGCCGATGATGATCGCACCGGTCGCGCCCAGCGGGTGACCCATCGCGATGGAACCGCCGTTGACGTTGACCTTGCTGTTGTCCACATCAAAGGCCTGCATGAAGCGCAGGACGACCGAAGCGAACGCCTCGTTGACCTCGAACAGGTCAATATCGCTGATGCTCATGCCGGAATCCTTGAGGATTTTCTCGGTCACAGGAACAGGGCCTGTCAGCATGATCGTTGGATCGGTCCCGATCTTGGCAGTCGCCTTGATCCGCGCGCGCGGTTTGAGGCCCATCGTCTCGCCCCATTCCTTGGACCCGATCAGCACGCCAGCGGCGCCATCCACGATCCCCGAAGAGTTGCCCGCATGGTGGATATGGTTGATCCGCTCCAGATGCGGGTACTTCATCAACGCGACCTTGTCGAAGCCGGGCATGACTTCGCCCATGGCCTGAAACGCAGGGTTCAGTGAACCCAGTGTTTGCATGTTCGTCTCGGGGCGCATGTATTCGTCGTGATCCAGGATGGCCAAACCGTTGATATCGCGCACAGTGACGACAGATTTGTCAAAGCGCCTTTCATCCCAAGCAGCTTTGGCACGCTTCTGGCTTTCCATCGCAAGCTGGTCGGCATCATCACGGCTGAAACCATACTCGGTGGCGATGATATCGGCAGAGATGCCTTGCGGGACAAAATAGGTCTCCATCGCAATCGACGGATCAACGGCAATGGCCGCCCCGTCCGAACCCATGGCCACACGGCCCATCATCTCGACACCACCGGCGATATAGGCCTGACCTGCGCCACCCTTCACCTGATTGGCGGCAAGGTTCACGGCTTCCATGCCCGAGGCACAGAACCGGTTGATCGCGAGACCGGGGATGGACTGGTCCAGATCCGAGGCCAGCACGGCCGTGCGCGCAAGGCAGCCGCCCTGTTCGCCAACTTGCGTGACGTTGCCCCAGATCACATCTTCAACGGCGTGACCTTCGAGGTTGTTACGCTCTTTCAGCGCATTCAACACGCCCGCGGACAGGCGCGCGGATGTCACCTCATGCAGGCTGCCGTCCTTGCGGCCCTTGCCGCGCGGGGTGCGGATGGCATCATAGATATAGGCTTCGGTCATAGTGTCCTCCGGTTACGCAGGCGCAGGAAAGGCGCGCTGCATCAATTCATAAGGTGGTTTCCAACCAGGCTGGGCTGCGATGGCATCAAGCCAGCGGTTGATATTGGGGTAATCGGCACGGTCAAATGTGAACGGTTCAGGGTAGAACAGGTAGCCTGCGCAACTCAGGTCGGCGACGGTGATGTCATCACCGGCAAGCCACGCGTGATTGCTCAACTGATCGTCCAGCGTTTTGAGTGCGCTGGCCAGACGCCCCGCCAGAAAGGCGATGACATCGGCGTTGCGTTTCTCTTCCGGCAGATAGTTCATCTGGAACCGCAGAACGCCTGCAATGCTCGAGACTTTGTGGTTGTCAAAGAACATCCACCGCAGCACTTCACGGCG
>CAYZKE010000609.1:1722-2118 GCA_964478505.1 uncultured Loktanella sp. | reverse complement strand
GGCGACCATTGGATGGGTGATAAGGATTTCTATCACGAGATGGCCGTAAAAGTACCGCTGATCATAGCCGATCCGCGCACGGGCGCGGAGGCGACGCGCGGACTTGTGTCAGAAGCGCTTGTCGAGATGATCGACTTGGCGCCGACATTCATGAACGCGCTTGGCTGCCCGCCTAAACCCCACGTGATCGAAGGCCGCGACCTGACGCCGATCTTACATGGGGCAGGGGGCTTTTCGCGGAACTATGCCATCAGTCAGCACGACTATCATTGGTCTGATATGGCCCGTCTGTTGGATCAACCGCAGGAACATGCCCATACAACAATGATCTTTGATGGGCGCTGGAAATACATCCGCTGTGAAGGCTTTCGGCCGGTTTTGTTTGATCTGCACTCT
>CAYZKE010000609.1:727-1712 GCA_964478505.1 uncultured Loktanella sp. | reverse complement strand
TCGGTTTTTGGGATGAGAAGGAATTTGAAGACAACACCGGCATCGCATTCGACGACCTAACGCCTGTCGGACGATCTTGACCTGTTCGCGCTTCCTTGGCGATGACAAAGATTGCTTAGAAACAAGGATACGATCTATTCCTGAATTGCGCCGCAACTCTGGACAGCCCTGCCATCTGGATCAAGCAGAATTTTTGGAAATTGGCCGTGACTTTGAAAACTGCCTGACCCTGTTGATCGATCACGAAACCCCATTTCACAAAGCGGACTTTAGCTGCGGCCCAGAGTATCGGTAGAATGGGCTCTTTGCAGCCGTTCGCTGCGATATGTACCGAAGTCTGCTATGCGGGACGAAGCATGGGTAATCGGGCTGACCAGGTTGATGGGTCAGGTTCTTGATAGAGTTGCAGGATGTATCTGCAATTTGAGGAGAACGAGATGGATTACTTTGTTGGTTTGGATGTGTCGCTGCGGTCAGTCGCTGTCTGCGTGATCGATGGAGATGGCCGAACGGTTCTTGAGCGCACGGTTGCGTGTGAGATTGATGACATCAGCGGCTGTCTGGCAAGCCTCACTGCAAGTGAAGTTCGGATTGGGTTCGAAGCTGGTGCGATGAGCCAGTTCCTATACTTTGGATTGCAGGGCGCTGGCTTTGACGTTGTTTGTATGGAGGCACGGCAGGTGAACGCGGCGTTGTCGGCCATGCGCAACAAGACCGATAAGACGGATGCGCGCGGGATCGCCAATGTGCTTCGGTCTGGATGGTTCAATCCCGTCCATATGAAGAGCCGGGAGGCACACGCCATTCGTGCGCTGTTGAGCAGCCGCAAAGCGGTTCAGCGTAAGTGCATTGATCTGGCGAACGAGATACGTGGCTTGTTCCGGGTCTTTGGCCTGCACGGCAGTTCGGCCATGGCCTTTATCATTTCCGGGGGCATCGCCGGGGGGTGTGCAGTGCCCGGCGTTATGGCCACCCGCTGTCACTG
>CAYZKE010000609.1:0-717 GCA_964478505.1 uncultured Loktanella sp. | reverse complement strand
TTGACGAGCAGGTGCGGCCTATTATCGAGGCGGACACAGACTTGTCGCATGCGCTGTTACCACTCTTGGATGCCCGAGCAGTTCTCTTCACCGCATATCGAGAATTGGACCGACGCGTGAAACGCGCTGCCAACCATGATGAGACTTGCCGACGCTTCATGGCGATCCCCGGCGTGGGGCCGATTGCTGCCCTGACCTTCAAAGCGGCGGTGGATGACCCCAAGCGCTTCACAAGCTCAAGAACGGTCGCCGCGCACTTCGGCCTGACACCGAGGCGCTACCAGTCCGGGGAGATGGACAACCCGGGTCGTATCTCAAAAGCTGGTGATGCGGACGTTCGGTCCGCCCTATACGCAGCGGCAAATGCAATGATGATGCGGTCCGTGGCTAGCTCAGAGATAAAGAGTTGGGGGCTTCGGTTGATGCGCCGGAAAGGCCGCCGCAGAGCTGTCGTTGCAGTCGCCCGCAAGCTGGCTGTCATCATGCACCGCATGTGGGCTGACAACACCGAGTTCCGTCAAAGACCTTTGGAGGGTGCCGCATGAACTGAACCTTCAAAGATCAATGACGGGATCGTCCCTCACCGGACGAGGTTAGCGGATGACGCCGAAAATGGCTGCTGCGCCACTCGAAGCGCGAGACTAAGCTGGGCGCTCCGCGACCGATCCGACACATGCATGCAGCGGTCCAACCGAACCGGGCCAACAATGACTGCGA
>CAYZKE010000608.1:0-2125 GCA_964478505.1 uncultured Loktanella sp. | reverse complement strand
ATCAGCGCTCAATGCGGAAAGGGCGGCGTCATCCATCCACACACCAGGACGCTCGACAATACGTACCACATAGTCGGCACCAGCGCGCAATGACACATCCATGTATCTACGCCCGAAAGTCCTGAAGATTGTGCCGATCACGCTGTTACACCTCTGCCACCCGCAGCCACGTTAGGCACGGGCGGCAGGCGGCACAAGAGTGCGGGATCACAGGTAGCGGTTCACCAGATTTTCCAACCGCTCCTGACGGCCGGATCGGGGTTCGGGGTTGATGCCCTCGGCCTGTACTTTGGCCGTGATGCTGTCCAGATCACTGGCCAGCAGCGCCTTGCCTTCGGCGGTATCCCAGCCTGCATAACGGGCATTGCGCGCAGCCTCCAACTTGCCGTCCTCCAGCATCGCCGCAGCCGCTTTCAGGCCCGCCGCACAGGCATCCATCCCGCCGACATGCGCGAGGATCAGATCCTCTGCATCCAGCGACTGCCGGCGCAGTTTGGCGTCAAAGTTCGTCCCACCCGTGGTGAAACCACCGGCGCGCAGCACTTCGTAATAGGCCAAAGCCATTTCGGGCACATTGTTGGGAAACTGGTCAGTGTCCCAGCCGGACTGGTAATCATTTCGGTTCATATCAATGGACCCGAAAATCCCCAATTCGCGCGCCAGAGCCAGTTCATGTTCAAAGGAATGGCCCGCCAGAATGGCATGGCCCTGCTCGATATTCATCTGCACTTCGCCCTCAAGACCAAAGTCTTTCAGGAAGCCATAGACCGTCGCCACGTCATAATCATACTGGTGTTTCGTAGGTTCCTGCGGCTTGGGTTCGATCAGGATCGCGCCTTTGAAGCCCATCTTGTGTTTGTAATCCACAACCATCTGCAACATGGCCCCCGCCTGCTGGCGTTCGCGGCCCATGTCGGTGTTCAGCAGAGTCTCATAGCCTTCACGCCCGCCCCAAAGAACGTAATTTTCACCACCGAGTTTCATGGTCGCATCCATGCAGGTCTTAATGGTCGCCGCCGAGTAGGCGAACACATCAGGGTCAGGGTTCGTGGCAGCCCCCGCCATGAAACGGCGGTGCGAAAAGAGGTTCGCGGTGCCCCACAGCAGCTTGACGCCGGTCGCCTCCATCTTCTCGGCAAAGTAATCGACGATAGCCTCAAGGTTCTTTGTGCTCTCGGCAAAGCTCGCCCCTTCGGGCCGAACATCGGCGTCATGGAAACAGAAATATGGTACGCCAAGGATCTGGAACATCTCGAAGGCCACATCGGCCTTCATCCGCGCGGCATCCATGCTGTCGCCGAACCATGGACGGTCGAAGGTCTGTCCACCGAAAGGGTCGCCACCGGGCCATGCAAAGGAATGCCAATAGGCCGCGGCAAACCGCAGATGATCTTTCATCGCCTTGCCCATCACGACCTCGTCTGGGTCATAGTGGCGGAAAGCGAAATCATTGTCTGTCGACGGGCCTTCGTAAGTGATGGCGGGGATGCCCTTGAAAAAATCGGTCATGTCAGTCCTTTCAACGCGCCATAGCTTGCGCGGTATCTTGTGTGCGCCTCGTGAAAGGCGCCGGTGAGTGAGGGATCGGGATCAATCGTGCGGGCAATCTGCGGGGCGGTTGCAATCTCGACCCCTGCGCCGGTTGCAGCCATCATCCCAAGGCGCGCGGCCCCGAATGCACCGCCAAAATCACCGGCGACAGGCAGTTGGATCGGCAAATCGAGTGAGGTAGCAATCGCCCGCACCCAGTAGTCGGATTTCGACCCGCCTCCGACCGCGATCAGGCGGTTGATCTGCGTGCCTGTGGCCGACAGCGCGTCATAACTGTCACGGATTGCATGGGTCACGCCTTCAAGCACAGCCCGCGTCATCCCAGACTGATCGGTGCCGTGGTCCAGATGCAGGAACGATCCCCGGATATTGGCATCATTATGTGGTGTGCGCTCGCCGCCCAAATATGGCAAAAACAATGTGCGTCCTGGCGCCTGCAAATCCCCGAGAACACCCGTCAGGGTGGCCGAGGGTTTATCCGTGATCCTCGCAAACCAGTTCAGCGCATCGGCGGCGGCAAGGATCACACCCATCTGGTGCCATATATCCGGAAGGGCATGACAGAAGGTGTGCA
>CAYZKE010000607.1:0-2133 GCA_964478505.1 uncultured Loktanella sp. | reverse complement strand
GTCCGATCAGGTCCATCACCTGGTTTGCCGAGGTGCGGTCGAGGTTGCCGGTCGGCTCGTCCGCCAACACCAGTTCCGCGCTGTTCATCAAAGCGCAGCGAAGATCTGGAAAGAGCCTACCCTACTCAAATGCTGCAGTGCGGCGAATGACTGCTCTTACCGATCAATAGTTTGGACGATAAACTTTCTCACTCTCGCCGACGTGCAAGCTCGCGATAAAGCGCGGGTGGCGATACGCCAATCTGATCGGCAACTCTGATCCATTCACCCGTTGCTGGCTCACCATGCAGATTTAACCACGCGTCCAGCCTATCGGACACCCGACGGAGGCGGAGTATCTCAATGCGCGCTCGCTGGGCTTGGACCTCTTTGGCATAAGTTTCGATCAGGCTCAAAGCAGCGTCTGGCCGTTCGCGCATCGCGGAGCGGAAGGCGGAGCGAGGCATGATCGCTATTTCGGCATTCATGCGTGCAATCGCATCGCAATGATAGGTAGTGGCGAACAACGACGCCTCGGCCAGCGCCATCCCAGCCGTGGCAATGTTGAGCGTAAGCGCGGTTCCATCAGCAAGTGGACGCTCAAGCACGACTATACCGGATCGAACAAGATACATCGAATGAACGTGATCCTCCCTGCGAAAGAGAACGGCCCCCTGCTCGAAGGTTTTCATCCGCGCGTCATCAAATATCTGCTGCCAGACTGACATGATAGAAATCATGCGGTATAGTCAGAGTGTTCGATAGGGTGTTCTTGATAAATGTGAGGACATAGAATGAATACGAAGCTGATTTTGATCGTGACGGCGCTGCTTGGTGGAACCGCTTTCGCGGCAGCCCAGACAACACACTCCAGTCATGGCGATGGCATGAATCACGCGATGCATGGTCAACACCAGCCGTCGGAGGGGGCGAGGCTGATCGAACCGGGGCAAGGGGCTTTTGCGGCACTTTCGGAAATTGTGGGTGTGCTGGAAGCCGATCCAGACACCGATTGGGACCGCGTCGACCTAGCAGGCCTGCGGGCACACTTGGTTGATATGGATCGCATGGTCTCGGAAACGATTGTGACACAGACAGAACTGCCGGACGGCATTTCCGCTCTTGCGAAAGGGGATGCCGACACTATCGCCACGCTTCGTCGCATGGTGCCCGCACACGCCGCGCAGTTGGCGCAGGACGACCGTTGGAACGTCGACGCAATCGTTGCGGATAACGGAGTGGAGCTTCGCGTGACGAGCAACGATCCCACCGTGGTGGCGCGAATAAAGGGACTCGGATTCTTCGGGCTCATGGCAAGCCAAGACCATCACCGCGAACACCATATGATGCTGGCGCGCGGCGAAGACGCCCACCGGCACTGACGAGATGCTACAGGTTCGGCCTAAAGCCATAACCTGTGTTGTGGCGCAAGGGATACGAGGTTGATAACAACCAGCCGTCCACTTCGCCGGGTTGGACGGCCGCTTCGTCCCGCTTACCGGACCTCGGTGATTGGCGCAGCGAAGGTCCGGATTGAGCCCGTTTTGACCGATTCTGCGCCTCGCACGAATGGCGGCTACGCGTTATTTGATTTTAATGCGTCAGATGGATAATCTTGATCTCGGTAAGCTGCCCCGCCGACTACATTCGGCGGTCCAAGGTCATCAGCTCTTTGGGTGACCGTGCAACAAAGCACGGTGACCACATGGCCAATACACTCAAAGCTGAAACTCCAATAACCTCCATATCACTCGTTAGAACCGCTCTTCCCATCGGAGCCTTCTATCTGACAGAGATCCTTGTCGGGCTGACCGATCTCGCTGTCGTGGGTGCGCTTGGCACAACCGAACTTGCAGCGGTTGGTCTGGGCAAAACCATTCTGCTGTCCGTGATGGTGATTGGCTTCGCCGTTATGTCCATAGGAACGGTGTTGATGGCGGAAAGACCGCGTCCAGCGCGCCTTGGTGCTGTTGTCTTGGCGTCTGTCGCGATCATCATCCCTTTCGTAACCATGGCTATAATTGTCGCAAACGCCTCTGCCGCGATATTGATGGCAAGCGGATACGATCCCGACTTTATGGTCGCTTTTGACAGCTATGCACGCATCCTCGCATGGGCCATAGCTCCTGCGCTTTTGTTCGCCGTGCTCAAGAA
>CAYZKE010000606.1:0-2140 GCA_964478505.1 uncultured Loktanella sp. | reverse complement strand
CGGTTTTCACAACTTGCAGGTTCTGTGTGGTCACGCGGGCGGAACCCATGTGGCCGGCCATTTTCTTGCCTTTGAAAACCTTGCCTGGATCCTGACACTGGCCGGTTGAACCGTGCGAACGGTGGGACACGGACACACCGTGTGTCGCGCGCAAACCGCCAAAGTTGTGACGCTTCATCGCACCGGCAAAACCTTTACCGATTGATGTGCCGGAGACGTCAACATACTGACCTTCGAAGTAGTGGTTCGCTGTCAGCGTTTCACCGACGTTGATCATGTTCTCGGGGGCAACGCGGAACTCGGCGACCTTGCGCTTGGGTTCGACCTTGGCCGCAGCAAAGTGGCCGCGCATCGCTTTGGATGTGCGCTTGGCTTTGGCATTGCCTGCACCCAGTTGGACAGCTGTATAGCCATTTGTCTCAGCAGTACGCTGAGCAACAACTTGCAGGTTTTCCAATGCAAGAACGGTAACAGGGATCTGCTTGCCGTCTTCCATGAACAGTCGGGTCATACCAACTTTCTTTGCGATAAGTCCTGTACGGAGCATATGATCTACTCCTTATACAGAAATCTGGACGTCAACGCCGGCAGCCAGGTCGAGCTTCATCAGCGCGTCCACGGTCTGTGGTGTTGGGTCGATGATGTCGAGAAGACGCTTGTGCGTCCGGATCTCGAACTGATCGCGGGATTTCTTGTCAACGTGGGGGCCACGCAGAACAGTGAACTTTTCGATCTTGTTTGGAAGTGGGATCGGTCCACGCACAGACGCGCCAGTGCGCTTTGCTGTGCTGACGATTTCGGCGGTGCTTGCATCAAGTACGCGGAAATCAAACGCCTTCAGGCGAATACGGATGTTTTGGCTGGCTGCCATGTCATCACCCTTTGATTAGGGCCTAGATCGGAGAGGAGGACCATGGCTCATCCAGAGCCCTCATCGCGTCTTTATTTGTCCACTATATAAAGGGCACGCAAAGCGCACCCTTGTTGGATAGCGGGCGTATAGGGGGAGTCGGGGGATGTGTAAAGGGGGGAATGGCCGGCAAACTGCTTTCGTACCAAAGACGTGCAAAGTCTTGATATACTTCGTATCATGCCTCCTAACAGGAGAGTCTCGTAAACGCATATCCTAGACAGTTAAACTAAGAGGCCTAATGACAACTGACAAAGCGTCCACAGACAAATCGAGCAAAGAAGGTTTTGCGTCTCCTTCTGAAAATGTTACTGAGCCGTGTCTTACATACATGGCTCGTATCATGGAGCTTCGAGACTTCATTTGGTTCTATTTTAACTTCGTCAAAACCTCGAAGAGTCTCAGCGCGATGATTCCAGAAACCACCAAAGCACAGGTGGGACTAAAAGAAATTGGCGTCTTGGAGTACAATTACTCTTCTCAAAGACCATTCATTAATCAAATCATGCTCTCAAGGGCGACAGAATCGTTTGATCTCTATCTCACCACAATTTTGCGAGACATCTTCCTCAAGAGACCAGAGATGCTTAAGTCCGCTGGAGCCATCGACGTTGCAACAGTGATCGACACTGGCAATTATGATGATCTAATATGGCAAATTGTCGAAAGAAAAGTGCATGAGCTCTCCTATAAACCGCTCAAGGAGCTTAGGAAGTTCATAAGAACTCGGACCGGGATTGAGCTATTCCCATCAGAAGAGACCTTCGAAAAAGCGCTTATCGCCTCGGAGATTAGAAACCTTATCGCTCATAACGATTGCATCGTCAGCGACTTATTCCGCTCTCGTACTAATGGAATAGATTTGCCTCTCGAAGTCTCTTCAACTGGTCGGATTATCTTAGAGGATGAATGGTTGCGAAGGACTAGCTACACGTTGGACAGTCTGGTTTTCAACTTTGACCAAAACGCTATAAAAAAGTTCGGCTTGCAAAGCCACTTTCGGCAAGCTTCGTTCATCTTGCGATCTTAGTGTTCATTGCAGCAACACAAAAGGCCGCCCCAAAATGGAGCGGCCCTTTGTTTATTTGGTCATGCGGTGGGTTGCACCCACCCTACGTAGGGTGGGTGAAACCCACGCGTGGTCCGATTACTCGACGATCTTGGACACGACGCCGGCGCCGACGGTGCGGCCGCCTTCGCGGATGGCGAAGCGCAGGCCGTCTTCCATCG
>CAYZKE010000605.1:0-2151 GCA_964478505.1 uncultured Loktanella sp. | reverse complement strand
CATGTGGCTGGCGTCATATTCACCATTCAGCGACTTATCGCGGGCCACGGCCCAGCCAGCCGTTTTGATGACTTGCGCGTTCAGACCATAGCGTTCGTAAAAGCCCAATGGCTGCGCCATGATGATCGGCGTCGCACAGGTGATCGGCACAAAGCCAATGTTGAGGTCTGTTTTCTCGGGTGGCCCGAGATTATCCATGATGGCTGCCTTCGCTTGATCCATCGGGAACACCGACGCCAGCGCCGCTGCCATCGTTGTGCCGCCCATCATGCCCATAAAGGATCGGCGGCCGATATCGCTTTGACCAAAGACCGACCGCACGATAGCGCTTTCAACGGCACGTTCCAGCATGCCTTCGCTTGTGGTCAGGTCCGGGCCACCCTGTTTTTCTACCGCTGACGTAACGCAACCGGCGCAACCGCAGTCGGCACCGTGCCGCAGGTCGGTTTCGGATGAATAGGGATTTCCAAGGCTTTTCACTGTCATTCTCGTCACTCCTGTCAAACTTTGGAACGATACTGACGCAGAAAAGGGGGACACTGAAAGCGAGAGGGCGGAAAAAATAAATTCTATAATTTCATTTTATAACAATATGTTAAGGCATCTCCGTTTAATCACACTATTACGATTTATCGTAAATTACGATTTTTCGTATTGCCACATGCCCCGATGTCCGCTTCGATTGGAAAATGAACATTCAAGACCGCACCCCTGATTCCCGTCTTGCCGGCGCATTCGGCGCAACGCTGATCCTTGATCTCGACACAGACGAGATTCTGGCCGCCACCCCGCAGGCCCATGCGCTGCTCAAAGACCCGTCTTTGGTCGGTTCACGCTTTTCCAATCTCGTGGCAGATGATGTGCCGCACATGATCCTCTTTGTTGATGAAGTCATCTACCGCGGAGAGGCATGGACACGGCGCATCATCCTGCGCACCCGCGAAAATGACCGCATAAATTGCGAAATCAACGGACGCTCTGACGGCAAGACACTCACGCTGCAGATCACCGATCTTGCAGCCCTCGAGCGCCGCGCCGAGGCGGTACAGGCGGCAAGCATGTATAGTGGTGGGATTCTGGAATGGCAGCGCGCACAGGCGTTCTTTTCCGAGCTTGAACGCCAGAACCAGCTGATCCTGAATGCAGCGGGCGAAGGGATTTACGGGGTCAACGCCGACGGCAAGACAACCTTTGTGAACCGCGCGGCACAGGAAATGCTGGGCTGGACGGATGAAGACCTTCTTGGTGAGGATATCCACACCAAAATCCACCACCACCATCTGGATGGTGAGGTTTACCCGTCGCATGAATGCCCGATCTACCAATCCTTCCGCTATGAGCAGGTCAACCGCATCGAGGATGAGGTGTTCTGGCGCAAGGATGGCAAACCCATCCGTGTCGAATACGTCTCGACCCCGATCTACGAGGGCCAGCGGCTGGCCGGTGCTGTGGTCATCTTCCGCGATATCACCGAACGGTGGGAAAACGAACGGAAGCTGCGCGAAGCAATGGATCAGGTCGCAGCACTGCGCGACCGGCTCGAACAGGAAAACGCCTATCTGCAAGAGGCGATCAGCAGGCCATGGTCGCCTCGGCCATCCATAACGACAGCGACAGGCGGCGGCGACCCCTGATCCACTTCAAATGCGGCTCGGTCACGCCTGATATGTTCGAAAGCGAGCTTTTCGGCCACGTGCGCGGGGCCTTCACAGGCGCGCTGCGCGACAAACCCGGCAAGCTGGAACTGGCCCATGGCGGCACGCTTTTCCTTGATGAAGTGGCCGATATCCCGCTGGAGCAACAAGGCCAACTGCTCGACGCGCTGCAAAACCGCAGGGTTACGCGATTGGGGGATGACCGCGCGCGCAGTCTTGAATTGCGGGTCGTCGCCTCAACCAGCCGCAACCTTGACCGCGAGGTGCAGGCCGGACGGATGCGGCCGGAACTGGTGTTCTTTCTCAACGTCTTTCCGATCCACTGCACGCCGCTGCGCGAACGCCCCGACGACATTCCGCTGCTGGCCGCGCATTTCCTCAATCTCGCGTGTAAACGGCTGAGTCGCACGCCGCCCATCATCACCGAAGGGACAATCCGCACCCTGCAACAATACGACTGGCCCGGAAACGTGCGCGAACTGGCCAATGTGATCGA
>CAYZKE010000604.1:0-2154 GCA_964478505.1 uncultured Loktanella sp. | reverse complement strand
CCCTCAAGCTGGCCCTGACCCGGGAGACCTACGCGCCGGGCTCCAAGGACCTGGGGCGCGACCTGGCCTGGGCGGCGATCGCGACAGCCGCGATCGGGATCGCGACCGGCGCATCGGCGGCGCAAACTTCCGGACGGACGAGGGCGACTACACGGTCGCGGTCGAGGGAGACCCCAAGATGTTCAATCAGTACGGTGTGATCCTCGTGAGCCAGGAGAAGCATCCGAACGTCAAGGCCGAGCTTGGCCAGCAATTCGTGGACTGGATCATCTCGGAAGAAGGGCAGGCGGCCATCGCATCCTGCAAGATCGACGGGCAGCAGTTGTTTTTCCCGAACGCGGGCGACTGATCGTCGCCCAAAAAAAGGCGGGCGCATGATGCGCCCGCGCACGTCCTAGGGTCAGGACTCATAGCCAATAGATGACGGTTGCCGGGAGTGCGATGGCCGAGAGGAAGGCTTTCGGGCATCGGTCGTATCGGGTTGCCACGCGCCTCCAGTCCTTGAGCCTGCCGAACATGATCTCTATGCGGTTGCGCCGTTTGTAACGGCGCTTGTCGTATTTCACAGTCTTCTTACGCTGTTTTCGACCAGGAATACAGGCACGTATCCCTTTGTCTTTCAATGCTTCTCGGAACCAGTCGGCATCGTAGCCGCGATCCCCGAGCAGCCAGTCGACCTTTGGCAAGCTGCTGAGTAACGCCCGCGCACCGATGTAGTCGCTGACCTGACCGGCCGTGACGAACAGGTTGAGCGGGCGCCCCTGGCTATCGCAGATGGCGTGCAGCTTGGTGTTCATGCCGCCCTTGGTTCGTCCGATCAGGCGACCGCGCCCCCCTTTTTGACGCCCAAACTGGTCGCCGTGCGATGGGCCTTCAGGTAGGTGGCGTCGATCATCACGGTCTTCTTCTCGCCGTGTTCAGCGGCCAGACCGGCCATCATCCGGGCGAAAATACCCTTGTCGCTCCAGCGCTTCCAACGGTTGTACAGCGTCTTGTGCGGGCCATAGGCGGCGGGGGCGTCGCGCCATCGTAAGCCATTGCGATTGATGAAGATAATACCACTCAACACACGCCTGTCGTCAACGCGTGGCTTGCCGTGAGACTTTGGAAAGTAGGGTTCAAGACGCGTCATCTGCGCATCTGTCAGCCAGAAAAGATCAGACATGTTCACCGCTCGTTTTTGAAGCGTGAATCACGCCGCCAAGCGGAAATCAATGGGTCCTGACCCTAGCACATTTTTGTTTAATGCGGGTCAGATGTTTTCATTTGGACAGCAGTTTCGTTTGGTTCAACGGTGACTAGCGTCGGAATTTCTCAGGCCAAGATCCTCTTTAGGCGTTGCTTCCAGCGCTCTCGATCCGGCATCACTCGGTCAAGCAGGTCAAAGAAAGCCGTGCAGTGGTGTGGCACAGCGATGTGGCAAAGCTCGTATTCCACCGCCTCAATGGCCGACTTTGTCACCAAGGCCAACAGTCTCACAGAATTCGCGCGCTCAAGGCGTTGAAATCCCGGATCATCACTGCGCGGTACTCAAGAGAGATTTCGCCGCTGGTTTCCAGCTTTCTCAGAATGCGCCCTGCCGACGCCCGGGACAGGTTTGCAGCAATGGCCAATTCCTGTTGCGTGACCGGGATAACCGCAATCGAAGGAGAGCGTGGATGCCCAAGCCGGTTTCCCGAAAGGCGCAGCAACACGGCGGCCAGGCGTTTTTCCGAGGACGGCAGCATCAGATCATCAGCCGCCCCGATGGCGGTAATCAGGTGCTGTCCGGCCAGCAGGGCTATCCATCTCCAGGCGTCAGGGACATCACGTGCAAGGTTCTGAAAATCGGTTCGGGTGATTTGCAGAAGCGACATGCCGGTTGCGGCCGCAAACTCCAGCATGCGAGCCTCGCCGGACACCAGTTCGTTTTCTCCAAACCAGAACCCGGGGCCAATGACATGCGACAGTCTTTGCTCGTGCTCGTTAATCGCCATTTGCATCCGCGCCGTACCCGAGGCGATACCATACAGGTTTGTATCATCTGAGCCGATCCCGTAGATGATCTGGCCCTGATCCTTCCGGACCCACCTGCCGATCGCCACCAGGCGTTCAACAAACGCCTGTGGAAGGTCGCCAAGCCAACCGGCGCTCAGTTTTCCAACATTTTTCATT
>CAYZKE010000603.1:0-2157 GCA_964478505.1 uncultured Loktanella sp. | reverse complement strand
GACATATTGTCCGAATGTCGCATCTTTTATCTCGCAATCAGGATGGATAAAGGGGACGTCTGGTTTCAGTCTTGTATCGCTCAAAATGCCCGCTCCTCGCCAGTCCACCGAAAGAACTTGCCGCTCTGATCGAGCGTCAGATTTTCCGCCAAGTACAAGATTCCTTCCGCCACCTCGCAGGGCGTCAGATCGGCCTCGGCCCCGCCCATATCAGTTTGCACCCAACCAGGATCAACAAGTACAACGGCAATGCCGTCAGGATGCAAGTCGGTCGCCAACCCTTGCATGACCTTATTCACGGCCGCCTTGGAGGCACGATAGGCAATGCGGTCGGATTTCGCATAGCCCATATAAGACATCTGGCTTGAAATTGTCAGGATACGGGGCCTTCGGCTTCGACGCAGGTGATCCAGACAAGCGGTGCTGACCGCGAGCGCGCCTGCAACATTGACCGCGAAGGTTTGCGCCATCGCGCCCCAATCCATTTCTGTTGTTGGGCTGTCCGGCCCTATGATACCTGCGTTATTGATCACCACGTCAATAGGCTGAGGGATAGCCGCCATAGCGCTTTGAACCTGTCCTGGATCGGTCACATCGAAGAGGACATCACCGCCCTGCCCTACCCGAGTAGCGCCAATCACGTCGTGACCACGTTCTTTAGCTTGCTGCGCAAGGGCTGCACCGATGCCGCGGTTTGCACCCGTAATCAGAATAGTTGTCATCATTGACCGCCTTCATTGCCCTTGATCAGTTTGCGGCGCAACCAGCCCGAAAAAGTATCCATGACCATGACCATCAAGACAATCAGAACGATATAGTAGGAAACTTCTTCCCAATCCTTCTGCGTTTGCATGGCTTGCGTCAGCAACAAGCCGATACCGCCACCTGTAATCGCGCCAATTATGGTCGCGCTGCGGGTATTGGATTCAAGGTAGTAAAGCACCTGGCTTAGCAAAACAGGCGTAATCTGCGGGATCACACCGAAACGATAGCGTTGCAAAGGCTTTGCACCCGTTGATGCAACCCCTTCGATCTGCTTTTCGTCGACGTTCTCCAAAGCCTCTGAAAAGCTTTTGCCAAACCCCCCAGTATCGGTGATGAGCATGGCAAGTGCACCAGTCATCGGGCCGGGACCAAAAGCGCGGGACAGAACGATCGTCCAGATCAGCCCGTCGACGCCTCGAACGAAATCAAAGAACCGTCGCACAGCAAATCGAACCGCTCGCAAAGGCGCAAAATTCCGTGCAGCCAGAAAAGCCAGGGGCAAGGCCACCATTGCAGCGCCGAAAGTACCGAGGAAGGCCATCAGGATCGTTTCGCCAATTGCAAAAATCACATCCGCATGCCGCCACATCCGGTTGCCCCAAAAATCTTCCCACATGCCAATGACGTTGCTGCGAGTAGGATCAAGCTGCGGGCCTGTTAGAAGCGCTATCAGGCCGTGGTTATGATAGGGGCTATCAAGCGTGAACCAGAACAGCTCCCACCCCGGCGAATAATGAAACACCTCTGTGCGGGCGCGGGTCACAGTGAGGCGCCCTTGATCCGTCGTGATCGCGAGGCGCGTATTTGAGGCGTTGACGAAGTCGGGCACATCATCGCCAAGGTTCGACAAAACCCGACCGTCCACTACCCGCGCTTCGATCATGCCAAAGTCAGGTATTTCGAACGTGATGGCGTTATCTGGCAGGAACCGAACAATATGTCCCGCGCCAAGTGCCACAACAGGTGCATCAGCCTCACCGCTCACCCAATCGGGGCGCATGCCTTCAGGGTATTCGCCTTTGCGTTCACCTTCGACGGCGTAACTGATCTCGCCGCTGCGATTGTCGCGGGTAACATGGGTCTTGTAAGACCAGCTATCCGAGGCAAGCGTGATGGCATTGTCCATGCGAGCTCGTTCCGACAGGCCCATGATGTCGAAAGCAAAGAAGATATAGACAAAATAACCAAGTATTACAGTAGGTACAGCGAAGGCAGTCAATCGTTTGCGTCTAAACAGGCCTGCAGCCTGTTGGTGCATAGACCCTATATCAGTGGCAGTCATTGCTGCGCCCCCTTGGTCAGACGGTTGCGGAAATAGCTCGACAATTGGTCGAAGAAGACGATCGTTCCAAACAGCAACAGAAAGATAGCCGCGGCCTCATCAAACTTGCC
>CAYZKE010000602.1:0-2157 GCA_964478505.1 uncultured Loktanella sp. | reverse complement strand
GGCCGGTGCCGCCGCGCTCTTCGGACACATAGAGCCCGCCGAAACCGAGTTCCGCAAGCTTGGGCCAGAGTGCTTTGGGGATGGTGCCTTCGGCCTCCCATGTGCGGGCATGGGGTGCGATATGTTCGGCACCGAAATCGCGGGCCATGTCGAAAATGGCAGACTGTTCTTCGGTCAGAGCGAAATCCATCTTTGCCTCCCGTCAAGGAATTGAACGCTTGTTCATATCTTGCGCGGAACAGATGTGGTTGGCAAGTCCTAGGTGAGGCGGACGCCTTGGAGGCGTTCAGATAATGACGTTATCCGTTTGCGCCGGTTGACCTGCCCGAAAAGCCTTCACTGAAGAACCCGAACGTCGCAAGCGCCATCCCGTTCAAGCTGCTCGTGGGCACCGCCACATGCCAAAGTCTTCACCATGTTGACAGCTTCGAGACCCCGGACCCTGTTGCGAGTCCGCGTTTGAGAAAGATCAAAACCCGTTGATGCCGGGTGAAGTAGTTCCTTTCGCAAGATACACCTATCAAAGAGGAGTACGGATATGGTTGAGAAATCCCACACCAGCGGCTTTTGGCCATCACTCTACGATCCATTTCGCCAACTGGGTGAACGCGTCTCGGAATGGCTGGCGCCAGCGTCCGAAGCTTCAGGAGACGATGATGCGTACCGCATTGCTGTCGAGCTGCCCGGCGTGGAAGAAAAGGACATCAACCTCAGCGTCGAGGACGGTGTCGTTCTGCTGAAGGGCGAAAAGCGCACCGAGCGCGAAGACAAGGGGGATACATGGTACTTTTCGGAGCGGCACTATGGCGCCTTCAGTCGTTCGTTTCGTCTGCCCCCGGACGCCCGCGGCGAAGATGTGGATGCCCAGCTCAAGGACGGTGTGTTGACCATCACCATTCCGAAGACGGCCCCGAAGCAACGGGAAGCCGCGAAGGTCGAGATCCGCAAGGGCTAATGCGAGAAGGAACTGCCGGAGCGGCATTTGAAAGGGCAATCGGCCTGACCAAGTGCTGCGTTGTTGCGCGCCGCTGTAGTGCGGGCAGCGTCTGTCTATGCGCAAAACGCCTGCACCTGCCGCTGGTCGGGCAAAGCAGCCGGCAGCAACCAAAAAGGCCCACCGTTTCCGGTGGGCCTTTGATGTTTTAGTCCATCAGCGGGATCGAGAACTCGCCGCCTTCTTTGATGCCCGAGGGCCAGCGCGATGTGATCGTCTTGGTCCGTGTGTAGAACTTGAAAGCATCGGGGCCGTGCTGGTTGAGGTCGCCGAACATGGATTTCTTCCAGCCGCCAAAAGTGTGATAGGCCAGCGGCACAGGGATCGGTACGTTCACACCGACCATGCCGATGTTGATGCGGTTCGCGAAATCGCGTGCGGTGTCGCCGTCGCGGGTGAAGATCGCGGTGCCGTTGCCATATTCGTGGTCCATGGCAAGGCCGATGGCCTCTTCATAGGTTTTGGCGCGGATGGTGGACAGGACGGGGCCGAAGATTTCGGTCTTGTAGATGTCCATGTCCTTGGTGACGTTGTCAAAGAGGTGCGGGCCTACAAAGAAGCCGTCCTCGTATCCTTGCAGTTTGAAGTTACGGCCATCAACGACCAGTTTCGCGCCTTGGTCGATGCCGGTTTGCACCAGACGTTCGATGTTGGCCTTGGCGGCAGCAGTGACAACGGGGCCATAGTCCACGTCATTGCCAGCCGTATACGGGCCGACCTTCAGCGCCTCGACTTTGGGGACGAGCTTTTCGAGCAGACGGTCAGCGGTCTCATCACCCACAGCCACAGCAACCGAAATCGCCATGCAGCGTTCGCCAGCAGCACCGTAACCCGCGCCGACCAGCGCGTCGGCGGCCTGATCCATGTCGGCGTCGGGCATGATGATCATGTGGTTCTTGGCACCACCGAAACACTGCACGCGTTTGCCCTGTGCGCAGCCGGTGCCGTAGATATATTCCGCAATCGGCGTTGAACCCACGAAACCGACCGACTGGATCGTGTCGTCGTAAAGGATCGCGTCGACCGCTTCCTTGTCGCCGTTGACGACCTGCAGGATGCCTTTGGGCAGCCCTGCTTCTTCCATCAGTTCGGCCAGCATCAGCGGCACGGAGGGGTCGCGCTCGGAGGGTTTGAGGATAAAGGCGTTGCCGCAGGCGATGGCG
>CAYZKE010000601.1:0-2192 GCA_964478505.1 uncultured Loktanella sp. | reverse complement strand
ATCGTTGTGCTACGTCAGCACGGGTCTAGCGAATGCGCGCGGCTACTGCAACGCGGCGATATCAATCTGGCGCAGTTGTGCAGCGCGGGCCTGCAATGCGGCGATCCTGGCCTGCAAATCTGCGTCCTCGGACGCAGTGACCGGAGGGAAGGGTGGCAGCTGTGTCAATGTGGGGTAAGGCGCCTGTCTTGCGGCATCGCTGATCGTGCCGTCCAGCGCGGGAAATGTGGCGCAGGCAGGGATCAGCAGAAAGGAAAGGGGCCAAAGCAGTCGCATGATCACCTTCATACCTGTGGTCGTAGGGTGGGGGCAACTGCCGATGAGGGGTTTCCAAATGAACAAGCGTTCAGTTAAATGGCTGTTATGGCACGCAAGCAAGGTTCCCACTCTGATATCACCGGCCCAAGGGTGCGCGATGCGGCGTTGCGACTGATCGCACGGCACGGCTATGCGGCGGTGTCGATGCGCCAGATCGCGGCGGAAGTCGGTATTCAGGCGGGCGCGCTTTATAACTATACGCCGGACAAACAGACCCTTTTGTTTGACCTGATGCAGGGTCATATGACCGATCTGCTGGCCGCGCTGGAAGCCGCTGATTTGCAGGGCAATAGCCTTGCGCGGCTGGAAGGGTTCACGCGGTTTCATATCCGGTTTCATCTGCCGCGCCCCGATCAGGTGTTTGTGTCCTATATGGAACTGCGCAACCTGACGGATGAGAATTTCGCAGCCGTCGAGGCGCTGCGGCGGGCCTATGAGGATGTGCTTGAAAACATCCTCAGGGATGGTGAAGCCGAGGGCGTTTTCGCTGTGCCTGATCCGCGCATTACCACAATGGCGCTGATTGCGATGCTGACAGGGATCAGCAATTGGTATCGTGCAGGCGGGCGGCTTGAGAGCGACAAAATTGAAGCGATCTACTGGGACATGGTCCGCCGTGCCGTGACAGCCTCTGCAAGGTAGGGTAAGGCCTCTGCAGTCACGGAGGCAAATCATGTTCCAACCAGATGAAAACGGGGTTCTTGCGGTTGTAGAGGCCTCGCCCGCGCGCCGTATTTTTGCCTATGGTGTCCTGTTCGGCTTAGGGGCCTTGGTGGTCTATCTTACGCTCGTGCACCCTCCCGCGTTTCACTGGATGGTCTTTATGCTGGCGTTCGGTGTGTTGATGCTCTGGCAGGCTGAGCGGCTCCGCCGTGCGACCAATGTGACCATCGTGCTGACGGAAACAGAGCTGCGCGATAGCACCGGCACCGTTCTGGCGCGGATTGAGGATATTCGCAGCGTTGATCGGGGCGTTTTTGCCTTTAAGCCGTCAAACGGGTTTACCTTGGTGCTGCATAATAAAAAGCCCCGCGCATGGCTGCCGGGGCTTTGGTGGCGCTTTGGGCGCCGTGTTGGTGTGGGTGGCGTGACGAATGCAGGTCAATCCAAATTCATGGCCGAACGGATCAGCATGATGGTGAAAGATTAACCCGGTCCGCAGATCGTGTTTCCGTTGTTCTGCTCAAAGCAAAGCCTTACGCCACGTGGGCGGATGATCATGTCGCTCGTGAACGTCAGGTCTTCCAGATTGGTCACAGTGAAAGGGCCCAAACCGATATTGAATGGCGCATCATATTCCGTGCGCGTCTCGATATAGATGTTTTGATCAAAGTTATCCATCGGCGGTAGGCGGCCTTCTGCCCTAAGGTCAGCAAGATCCGCATTGGTCAAGTTTTGCGCAATGTCATCGCCGCGTCTGTCCGACCAAACAACTTGGAACTCATCTTCACTCTGGTTGTACGTGTAGACCGTCACCCTGAAGTCTGGATTATTTTCCTCAAATGTAAGCGTTTGCAGAACGCTTCGCGCGCTGTTCATAAAAGTGTTGTTCACACTGTCCTCGCGGCTGAACATTTCGGCGAGCGTGATTGTCGCGCGGACGGAATTCGTTTCAACACGGAAGACGTCAAAGTAGACGAATGTTGACAAAAACACCCACAGCAGGATCGGAACGACGAGCAACAGTTCAATCGCCATTGAACCGCGTTCGTCATCGCGAAAAGCTTGGAGAAGTGATGAGATTCTCTTCATGATCAATCGTTCCGGAAAGGTTCGACGACAAATGCGCCTGTGGCAATCAATGCATAGGATTCACCAGCAGCAGAATCGCCTGCATTCGCTTCGATAAATGCCTTGCCCAAGGCGGATGATGG
>CAYZKE010000600.1:0-2195 GCA_964478505.1 uncultured Loktanella sp. | reverse complement strand
GACTGGGGCGAACGGTCACAGAACTAGATCGAAGAGGAATACGATCATGAAACGTTTTACTATCGCAGCAGCATTTGCTGTTCTTTCCGCACCCGCCTTTGCTGACGGCCACGCCGCGATTGTCGGTGACGCCGCAGCTGGTGAAGAGCAATTCAACCGCCAGTGCGTTGCATGCCACGTAGTTGCCGATGCATCCGGTGAGGTTCTTGCTGGTCGCAATGCACGTACAGGACCAAACCTTTACGGTGTTGCCGGTCGCACAATCGGATCGGTTGAAGATTTCCGTTACAGTGATGGGCTTATCGAACTGGGCGAAGCTGGCACACCTTGGACGGAAGAAGCCTTTGTCGGCTACGTTCAGGACCCAACAGGCTGGCTGCGCGAAACGCTTGACGACCGTCGTGCACGCGGCAAGATGGCCTATCAGGTACGCGAAGAAGCTCAGGCGTATGACCTCTACGCTTACCTCGCAACATTTGCGGCTGAAGAATAAGTATCGAAACGGGTAACCGTTTTTCTGAATGTAAAAGGCCGTCGGGGAAACCCGGCGGCCTTTTACATGTCGGTGATCAAATTTGCGATCGTTTCGGGGTCTTCCTCATGCGCGAGATGCCCAAGTCCGGCAAGTTCCGTCAATCTTGCCTGTGGAAGCTGTCGGACAGCATCGCGGCTGACCTCGGGTGGTACAGCCTTGTCGCCAAGTGCCGCGATCAGATGGACCGGCACGTCAATCCTGCCCAGCCGTGCCATCAGCCCATCGAGGGACCATTGCGCCATCATCGAAAGCGTTGCATCGACGTGGCCTTTGTCAGTGGCCAGCCGGTAATAAAGATCGATCCCCCGCTCATCGAGCGTTGAGCCGGTACCTTCGATAAGTTGACGGACACCATTTCGCGTTGTGGTCTTGCTAAAAAGGCGCGCCGCAAAAGGCGAAACGGCCAAGGCCTTGGCCATCATCGGAAAGAGCCAGCCAGCGATCCCTTTGAAATTTCCAAGGGCGGCATTGATCCCCACTATTCCCTTGGCGGGCTGCAGTCCCAGTTCCCACATGCGCAGCGCAATAGCCGCACCAGCGGAGTGACCGACAACAATATCAGGCGCCCAGCCCTGATTGCGTACCAGTGCGAGCAGGTCTGTGGCCATCTGATCCAGCCCGCAGCGCTGTTGCGCACCCATCTGCGTGAACCCCTGGCCAGGCAAATCAACCGCCACAACATGGTGGGTGCGCGCAAGGATGGGAAATAAGCCACGGAAACTCTGCGTCGCCCCCCCTGCGCCATGGATCAGCAGGATTGTGGGTCCGATCCCGTGTTCCTGAATATGCCAACGGTGCGGACGGTGCAGAACCTGCCGCGAATATACCGTCAGAGGCCAGCCTTCGGCATCCTCGGGCCACCGCATCAATCGCCCAACGCGGTGGCGACAGATTTCGATAGGCGCTGTGCATCGGCGCGCGGCAAGGGCAGATAGGCTGCATCGAGCGTCTGCGCGAGGTTCCGTAGCGCCGGTTCAGGCCGGTTGCCGGTGTCGATCACAATCGCATCAACGCCATTTGCGCGCAAAACGCGGGCGATCTGTTGCGCATCAGTTGCCGCCTGTTTGCGGTCGGCGCGCCCATCCAGCGCGATATTCGCCCGCCCGTCGGTCAGGATCGCAATCGTCGGTGTCATGCCACGGCGGGTGGCTTGGACAGCTTGTTCAAAAGCGGTGACCATACCAGCGGCCAGCGGTGTGCCGCCACCGCCGGGCAAGGCTGCCAGGCGCCGTTTTGTTTGCACCAGTGAACGGGTGGGTGGCAGCAAAAGCTCGGCTTCGGTCCCGCGAAAGGCGACAAGGGCGACGTGATCGCGGCGCGCATAGGCTGCGGCCAGCAGCAGTTCGATGGCACCCTTGGCTTCGGCCAGACGGGTGAGGGCGGAAGACCCAGAGGCATCAACCGTAAAGATCAAAAGACGGTCGGATTTTTCCTCGAACCTTTTGATGCGGATATCTGCGGGGCGGATGTGCAGGCCGTCGCGGCCCGTCGCATTGCGCCGGATCGTTTGCCAAGGGGCGGCGGCGCGCAGCGTGCCGATGATATCAATCCGTGCGCCATCGCTGATGTGTCCTGCCCGTGACGGCAAAGGCCGTCCGCGTCGGTTGCCTTTGCGCGCGGCCCCCGTGCCATTGCCCCGCCCCGCCCGCGCCTTTTGCGC
>CAYZKE010000599.1:1006-2200 GCA_964478505.1 uncultured Loktanella sp. | reverse complement strand
GCAAAACTGTTTACCTACTTAACAATATACGCTATGCCTGTCGATAGATTTAGGGAGGCATATTATGGCACCTCGCGCGGCTGCGAAACAGACAGAGACAGATACGACAGGGGTCGTGCCGGATCTGGAAACGCTGATTGGCTACAACATGAAACGGGCCTATGTGGCGATCCAAAAAGACTTTCGCGCCGCACTTGGCGAAGGGGGCCTTTCGCCGCGCACGTTTTCCGCCCTGTCCCTTGTCGTCGCCCATCCCGACATCAGCCAAAGCAGCCTTGCGCGGATGTTGGGCATTGAACGCTCGGGGCTGGTTGCCATCATTGATGAACTTGAACGCCGTAAATTGCTAACGCGCAGCGTTGTGCCCGGTGACCGACGCATACAGGCACTTGTGGCCACACCGGATGGGCAACTGGCCTATCATGACACTCTGGCAACGGTTCAGGCACATGAAGATCGTCTTTTGGCCGATCTCTCCGCTTCGGACAAAGAAACGCTGATGCAGCTTTTGAAAAAAATCCGTCTGACAGATAGGGAGAGCACATAATGCAGGATTGGGCAGGACATGGCGCAATCGTCACAGGTGCGGCCTCTGGCCTTGGGGCCGCAACCGCTGAACGGCTTGCGGCAAGCGGGCTGAAGGTTACGATCTTTGATATGAACGCGACCGCAGGGCAGGCGCAGGCCGACAAGGTCGGCGGCGCATTTGCCGCTGTCGATGTTTCAAACCCACAATCTGTCGCAGACGGGATTGCCAAGGCCGAGGCCACCCATGGCCCGACCCGCGTTCTGGTCAATTGCGCAGGCATCGCTGCCGCAGCCAAAACCGTGTCGCGCGGCGAAGCCCACGATGCGGAGATGTTCGACCGCGTGATCCGCGTGAACCTGATCGGCAGCTTCAATTGCGCCAGTCAGGCGGCGGCCCGCATGGTGGCCGCCGACCCGATTGACGCGGACGGCGCGCGGGGTGTAATCATCAACACCGCCTCGGTCGCGGCCTATGACGGGCAGATCGGGCAGTTGGCCTACTCTGCGAGCAAAGGCGGCATCGTGGGCATGACCCTGCCGATGGCCCGCGATCTGGCCGACAAGGGCATCCGCGTTTGCACCATCGCACCGGGCCTTTTTCTCACGCCACTCCTGCGCGAACTACCAGAGGAGGTGCAGGCCTCGCTTGGCGCACAGGTGCCCTTC
>CAYZKE010000599.1:0-876 GCA_964478505.1 uncultured Loktanella sp. | reverse complement strand
GGCAGCAAGGCGACCTGCCGGATCACCCCCAATTGCTGGCCGATTATCTCGACAGATGGGCCGAAGAAACCCCGGACACCACCTGGATTGCGCGCCGCGCGGATGGCGGCGACTGGCGGCACATCACCTATGCCCAAGGGCGCGCGCAGGCCAAAGCGATTGGCGCGGGCCTGCTGGCCATGGGACTTGGGCCAGAGCGCCCGCTGCTCGTGCTCTCTGAGAATAGCCTTGAACATGCGCTGCTCGGCATGGCCTGCGCTTACGTGGGCGTGCCCTATGCGCCGCTCTCACCCGCCTATGCGCTGGTTTCGACCGACCATGCCAAGCTGCGCAATATCGCCACGCTGCTTAATCCCGGCGCACTTTTCGCCGACGATGGGGTGCAATTCGCCAAGGCATTGGACGCGATCAGCGCGCCAGACCGCAAAGTGATCAATCTGCGCAATCCTGTGGATGGGGCCGTCAGCTTCGATAGCCTGCTTGCGACAGACCCCGCGCCCGCCGAAGCCGCCCGCACCAATCTGACCCCCGATACGGTGGTAAAATACCTCTTCACCTCAGGGTCTACCGGATCACCCAAGGCCGTGATCAACACCAACCGCATGATCTGTGCCATGCAGGCCGTCGTGCGCGATTGCTACCGCTTCCTGACCAAAGAACCGCCCGTCGTTCTGGACTGGGGCCCATGGAACCACACGGCAGCGGGCAACAAGGTGTTCTATCTGGTGATGACAAATGGCGGCAGCTATTACATCGACGATGGCCGTCCCGTGCCGGGCAAGTTCGATGAAACCCTGCGCAACCTGCGCGAGATCTCCTGCACGTGGTACTTCAACGTGCCCATGGGCTACGACATGCTGGTTGACCAGCTTGAGA
>CAYZKE010000598.1:0-2203 GCA_964478505.1 uncultured Loktanella sp. | reverse complement strand
CCTTCGGATTTATTCGGCACAGCACGGGTCAGGCGCAAACCATCCAGCGGCCCGAACCCCATTTCCGTATCCGCCCCTGCAGCGAGCAAAGGCAACTGGCCGAACCCGATCATCGTGCCGTCCGCATAAAGAAGCGCCTGACCGGGCAACATGATCTCGCCGGTGTCATTGGTAAATTCTGCCATACGATAGGCGATCTGGTCACGGCTGGGCACCGCTTCGGCCCAGACGTCAGCGGCGAAATTCAGGGTATCCAGTGGCAGGCGCAGATCCTCGACACCGTTGCGGATATCAACCCGGCCCGGATAAATGTAAGTGACGGTCGCGCCGCTGAAATCCGCCTTGGCTGTCACGGGCATCGGCGCCGCCGCGACCTCGGCCACAGCCCCCGAACGCGACAGGGATTGTACGCTATCGGCCATCATCATGACACCATCCTCACGGACCAGTTCATCCTCCGGAATGATCCGCCGCAAGGGTGCCCAAATACCGCTTGGTCCGGTCTGTTCGCCAGGGCGCGCCGTCGACAGGATCAACTGCACATTATTCCAGTCCTGCCCCGTTTGCTGACTGATCACGACAGAACGCTCGACCGCCAAAGCCGCCTCCGCGCCAGTGGTCAGGCGCATGTCATAGACGGGTGACCAATTGGCAAACCCCTCGACCGAGCTGACATTGACCATCACCTCACCTGCCTCTTCAACGGCCAAAGTAAAGGTCAGCACAGCACCCTGCTGTTCTGGTGCCAATAGCGCCGCCAAGGTCTGGCGGGCATCTTCCAAAGCCTCCACGTCGTCTTTGCGCGCCAGTTCCGCCGCCAGCGCCTCTTGCTCGGCGGCAAATGCGGCTTCGCGCACAGCCAAAGTCTCGGAGCCTACCATCTGTGCGAGGGCTTGAATATCGGCCGCATTCAAAGCCTCGCTTGCGCTGGCCTGTGACAGGCTTTGCATAAAGGAAATCTGCTCTTCGGCGGCCTGCACCCGCAGGCGGATTTGCGCAATCGCGGCGTCACGCGCGCGCAAGACGCTTTCCAAACGCTCCACCTCATCGCGGGCGGCAACAATCTCGGGCGCGCTTTGGTCGGGTGTCACCGGCAAGCGATCAAAGGCAAGGTTCACCGCCCCCAACTGTGCCCCGCCAGAGGCTGCCAAACGCAGCCCTGCGGTCGAAAGGCCCTCTGGCATATCCGGCACAACGATCTCGTGCTGGCCCGCAGGCAGTTCAAGGCTGATCTGCCGCGTGACAGTCGCAAGCCCCGGATAGATCGTGACAGTATCAACCCGTGCCTGCGCAGTGAAAGTGTCGGCGAATGATGGGGCGGCAAGTGCAATCAGGCTTGTCGTCAGAAAAAGGCGCAACATGGAAAATCTCCTGCAGATGTTATGCGTCATAATACAGGCTTTGACGGATCGCAGGACAGGATCCTTGGCAAAGACTGCAAAAAATCTGCTGGCAGCACGAAAAAGGACGCCCCTTAGGACGCCCCTTAAAAAAGTATGTGTGATTTGTTAGCCCTTCTTCAAGCACTCGCGCCCCAAGAGTTCAGCAATCTGAACCGCGTTCAAAGCCGCACCTTTGCGCAGGTTATCAGACACGCACCACAGGTTCAGACCATTATCAATCGTGCTGTCCTGACGGATACGGCTGATGAAAGTGGCAAAGTCACCGACACATTCGATCGGGGTGACATAGCCACCGTCTTCACGCTTGTCGATCACCATGACACCAGGGCTTTCGCGCAGGATGTCGCGGGCTTCGTCTTCGTCCAGAAACTCTTCGAATTCGATGTTGATCGCCTCGGAATGGCCGACGAAGACCGGAACGCGCACACAGGTGGCGGTCACCTTGATTTTGGGATCAACGATTTTCTTAGTTTCAGCGACCATCTTCCACTCTTCTTTCGTCTCGCCACTATCCATGAACACGTCAATATGCGGGATCACGTTAAACGCGATCTGCTTGGTGAACTGCTTGGGTGGCTTGCTGTCGGTGGGGTTGTAAATTGATTTGGTCTGGTCCCACAGCTCATCAATCCCGCCCTTACCAGCGCCCGACACAGACTGATAAGTGCTCACAACAACACGCTTGATCGTGGCGCGGTCATGCAGCGGCTTGAGCGCAACAACCATCTGCGCTGTCGAACAGTTGGGGTTCGCGATGATGTTTTTCTTGGAATAGCCGTGCACGGCCTGCGGGTTCACCT
>CAYZKE010000597.1:0-2206 GCA_964478505.1 uncultured Loktanella sp. | reverse complement strand
TGGCCTTCGCGGCGAAAGCAGCGGCGTATGATGTACGCATGATGGAACTGCCTGTCACGGGCGGTGTACATCTGGCCGCGCAGGGAAACATCACAATGCTGGCCGGTGGCGACAAGGATATGTTTGAGACGCATCTGCCCGCGCTCAAGGCGATGGGCAATCAGGTGTTCCACATGGGGCCGCTTGGATCGGCGTCCATCATCAAAGTCATCACCAATATGCTGGCCTTCATCCACCTCAAAGCCTGCGGTGAGGCGCTGATGCTGGCCAAGCGTGGCGGGCTTGATCTGGGGCAGGCGTGGCATGCAATTAAAGCGTCGTCTGGCACATCATTCGTGCATGAAACCGAAGGTGCGCTGGTACTTAACGGATCTTATGACGTGGCCTTCAACATTGATCTGGCGCTGAAGGATCTGGGGTTCGCCATGGGCTTTGGCCGCGAATTCGAAGTGCCGCTTGAACTGGCGGCAGCGACGGAACAAACATATGTCGCGGCGCGCGCGGCCTATGGCGGAGACGCCCAATCGCCGATGATCGTGAAGCTGCTGGAAGACCTGCTCGATACCGATTTGCGGGCTGATGGTTTTCCCGCGCGGCTGACCTAGGTGCTGGCCTCGGCGAAGAAGGGGATCCACGCCTCAAGCACTTTGTCGGGGTGTTGTTCGGCCAGATAATGACCGCCGGGCAGGGCCCATCCGCGCACGTTGGCGGCCCGCTCTTGCCAAAGGGCGAGACAGTCAAAATGTGCCTCGATTGCGCCGTCCTTACCCCATAGCGCCAACAGCGGCATTTGCAGCTTTGTCGGGTCGGCATCATCATGCGCGATGTCGATGGTTGCCGCGGCACGGTAATCCTCGCAGGCCCCGTGGATCGCCTCGGGTTTGGAGAAACAGGTCAGGTATTCATCCAGCGCCTGCTGTACGAAAGGCGACAGTCCCGCAGAACCCGCACCGCATTTCTTGAGCCAGAAAAATTCAGGGTCTGCGCCAATCAAATGTTCCGGAAAAGGATGGGGCAGAGTCAGCCAGTACCAATGCCAATAGGTATGCGCAAAGGGGCTGCCTGCGTCGCGGTACATTTCGCGCGTGGGCGCGATATCCAACACAGAAAGCGCGATCACGCGGCCCGGATGGTCCGCCGCCAAACGATGGGCCACACGGCCCCCGCGATCATGCGCGCCGATCAGAAAACGGTCATGGCCGAGATGATTCATCAGCGCCAAGACATCGCCCGCCATCGCGCGTTTGGCGTAAGGGCTATGCTGCGCGTCTGTTACAGGTTTAAATGACCGGCCATAGCCCCGCAGGTCAGGGCATATGACCTGATAGGTCTCCGCCAGAACAGGCGCTATCGCGTGCCACATGGCAGAGGTCTGGGGATAGCCATGCAGCAGCACCAGCGGGGGTCCGTTGCCAGCGATGCGGTAAAAGATATCGCCCTCGGGTGTGGCCAGAGTACGCTCTTCAAACCCGTCGAAGAAATGCGGCGCGGCGGGGGCTGCTGCGGCTGCAGGGTGCATTACGCGAATATCCGTTGCCAGGACGCCTGCATTGCCCCAAAGCGTTCCGCTTCATAAGCGATCAATGCGACATGACCTTCATACAGGGCCAGCGCTGCGGAATTGCCATCATCAAAGGCACCATCCAGACAAATCAACTGGGCGGCTTCCTCACCACGCAGCGTTTTCTTGTGCGCTTCGCGGAATGCTTCGACCTGCGTGCTCCAGATGGCCTGTAACGCTGCGAAATCCCCCTCTTTTGCAACGATCTCGCCGTCGCAGATGTGGAGTACGGATGAAAACGCGGGGGCGTTCACCGTCAGGAATTGTTCCATGGGTGGCTTGGGAGTGTTGTCCAGTTCAGCCAGTGCGACGCCCCAAAGTTCGGCCAGCCCAAGGGCGGAAATGCCACGTTCGCCGCTTTGTCCAAAGGGTTCGGAAGGCAGGCTGCGGACCGTCATGTTTTCGGCATTTGCGCATAGATCTTGCAAAAGGTCATGCGCGGCCTGAACCACCGCAGGGTCTTCGCGCGACAAGATCTGCCCGATGACATCTGCGTTGGACTTGGGCGACACGCTCAGGATCCCGCGCATCCGGCGACCTGCCGCGATGATCCGGATGGTTGTGCCGTCACAGCGAAAAGCAAGGCAGCGCTCAAGCACAGTATCATCGACCTCGCGCAGGATCGCGGCCACCGGGGACGGCGAT
>CAYZKE010000596.1:0-2207 GCA_964478505.1 uncultured Loktanella sp. | reverse complement strand
TATCGCAGTGGGTCTGAAAAGCGCGATCGAAGCATCGGGCGAAAGCGTGACGGTTGACTACGATAGTGGTACAGCAGGTACGCTTGTTATCACGAATACAGGAACGGCCTCGCTCCAGGTCAGTGGCCAATTCACCAACGCAGGCGCCGGCGGTCTGGGTGCAATGGCATCAATCGACGTCAGCACGCTCGCGGGCGCGCAGGCAGCGCTTGGTTCGATCGAGACGCTTACCCAGACAGCGATCGACGCATCCGCTGCTTTTGGCTCCGATGCGAAGCAGATCGAAATTCAGTCCAATTTCGTGTCCAAGCTCACAGACTCTCTCAAGGCCGGTATTGGCTCGATGGTTGATGCCAACATGGAGGAAGCTTCCGCGCGCTTGCAAGCACTGCAGGTTCAGCAGCAGCTTGGTGTTCAGGCGCTTTCGATCGCCAATCAGGCACCGCAGAGCATTCTCTCGCTCTTCCGCTAAGCAGACCTGGGTGACACTTTTCCGCGAAGTGTCACCCTCTTCGGGATTGGGCCCTGAAAATGGGCCGCGCAACACTACGGAAGGAAGAAGAGTGAGTGTTATCCAGCAGGCTCGAACGGCCTATGATCCTGTCAAAGCAGCAGTGCGAACGCCAAAAAGCGTTGAATACGAAGCATTTGCACGTGTGACGCGTTTGCTAAAATCCGCTGATGGAAAAGGGAAAGACGGCTACAGATCAATGGTAACTGCGCTCCACGAGAATCGACGTCTTTGGACGGTTTTGGCAGCAAGCGTTGCCGATGGTTCCAATGCGCTTCCGGCAGCAACGCGAGCAAGTCTGTTTTATCTTGCTGAGTTCACCGAGTCCCATAGCCGAAAGGTAATCAAGAAAGAAGCCGATGTCGGTGTTCTTCTCGAGATCAACGCAGCGATCATGGGAGGTCTGAGGGCCCAAGGCGCAGAATCATGACTGGTCTGGTTCTCAAGCTGGGACCGGGCGAACGGATCCTCATAAACGGCGCTGTCATCGAGAATGGCGAACGCCGCAGCCGACTTAACATTGTGACGCCAAATGCGCATATCTTGCGGCTCAAGGATGCTATCCACCCTGATCAGGTGACAACCCCCGTACGCCGCGTCTGCTATCTGGCACAACTGGCCTTGTCTGGCGATGCGGAACCAAACGAAGCGAGGCGCCAATTATTGATTGGTATCGAGCAACTGAGCCAGGTTTTCACAGATTGTGACAGCCGTGCTGTTTTGACGAAAGCAACAAGTGCATCGGCCGAGAAGCAGTTTTACGCAGCATTGAAATCTCTAAGGTCTCTGCTGCCCAGAGAGGCGAGGTTGCTTGCCGCAACCGATCATCCATGACGTTTCGTCCGGTACTTCCGCTGTCCGGTTTGACTGGCTGGAATTTGTTGAACAGGACGATAGACGCGCAGAAGTCGGCCCAAGCCAACAGCCCGGTTCTGAGTCGGGAAATTACCTACTTTCGCGACAATATCAGCAAGGTATCGACGGCTGAAGATCTTGTCTCCGACCGGACGCTACTCAAGGTCGCCCTGGGTGCATTTGGATTGCAAGATGACCTGCCAAACCGCTTCTTCATCCGCAAGGTTCTTGAAGAAGGGGTGTTCAGGCCGGATAGTCTTGCAAACAAGCTATCCGATCCGCGCTATGCGGCATTGTCGAAAAGTTTCGGATTTGGCGACCTCGGCGTTCCAAATACCCGCCTTAGCACCTTCCCGGACCAGATATTGAATGCCTATAAGGATCAGAGTTTCGAAGTGGCAGTCGGCGAAATCAACCCAGATATGCGGTTGGCTCTTGGGCTCAAACGTGAATTGGAGAATGTGCTCGGATCTGCATCCTCACCAAACGCCCATTGGTTTGGTGTGATGGGCAGCCCTCCCCTAAGGGCTGTTTTCGAAACGGCACTTAATTTGCCTGCGAGCTTCGCAGCGCTTGACATAGATCAGCAACTGTCGGCTTTCCGCGACAAGGCAGACTTGGTATTCGGGGTGAGCGAGGTGCGACAATTCGCAGGGGACGACATGCTGCAACAATTGCGAGATCGGTTTCTCCTTCTCGCCGACATCAAGCGTCCGCAGTCCTTGGTCGCTTCCTCGCCCGTTTTGGGATTGTTTTCTGGCGGGGGGAGTTCAGCCGGCATTCTAAGCACATTGTACGGTCAGTGATTTCCCGACCCTGACGACAGCCACATTGTTTTCTT
>CAYZKE010000595.1:0-2219 GCA_964478505.1 uncultured Loktanella sp. | reverse complement strand
TGACATGCAAGCAAAACCCACCGAAGAAATCTCGGTCCGCGAAGTTTTTGGCATCGACAGCGATATGCATATCAAGGGGTTCGCCGAGCGGACCGACCGCGTGCCTGAAATCGACAGCACCTACAAGTTTGATCCCGATACGACTTTGGCGATCCTTGCAGGTTTTGGCTATAACCGCCGCGTAATGATCCAAGGCTATCACGGCACAGGCAAATCGACCCATATCGAACAGGTCGCAGCACGCCTGAACTGGCCGTGCGTGCGCGTAAACCTTGATAGCCACATCAGCCGGATCGACCTGATCGGGAAAGACGCTATCAAACTGCGCGATGGCGTTCAGGTCACAGAATTCCACGAAGGCATCTTGCCATGGGCGCTGCGCAACCCTGTTGCAATCGTGTTTGATGAATATGACGCGGGCCGTGCCGACGTGATGTTCGTGATCCAGCGCGTTCTGGAAACCGACGGCAAGCTGACGCTGATGGATCAGAACGAGATCATCACGCCCAACCCCTATTTCCGCCTTTTTGCCACGGCGAACACCGTTGGTCTGGGGGACACGACCGGCCTTTACCACGGCACCCAGCAAATCAACCAGGCACAGATGGACCGCTGGTCCCTTGTTGCAACGCTGAACTATCTGAGCCACGACGCCGAGGCCGCGATCATCCTGTCCAAGTCCCCGCACTTCAATACAGAGAAGGGCCGCAAAACGATCAGCCAGATGGTGACTGTCGCAGACCTGACACGGACCGCCTTTATGAACGGCGACCTGTCGACCGTCATGTCACCACGGACTGTTCTGGCTTGGGCCGAAAACACGCGGATTTTCCAGAATGTGGGCTACGCCTTCCGCCTGTCGTTCCTCAACAAATGTGACGAGCTTGAGCGCCAGACCGTTGCCGAGTTTTATCAGCGGTGCTTTGATGAAGAACTGCCTGAAAGTGCTGCGAGCCTGAGCCTCGGGTAAAGGGCAAGGCACGCCCCGCAATCCGCAGCGGAAAAAGTTTTCAAAATGCCTGATTGATAGGCAGTAAATTTACCGTCATGCTTGATGTATGAGCGGTATGAAAACTATTGCACATAGTCTGGCCCTGACGGCAGCGCTCCTCTGCGCGCCGTTTGCCAATGCACAACCCATTGATCCTGATGAACAATTAAGAACATTTGCCACCTGCGCCGGCCGTTTGTCCGCCGTGATGGAACATCAGTGGATCTTTGATGGCCCTGCGTCGGAACGCACCGAAGACCTCCGCGACGCTGTGCTTGAACTGCTCGAGGCGGTCATGCCCGCAGAGCGCGGCGGCGAAGTGTTGCAATGGCGCATCTCTGCGAAGGTGGCCCAAGCCGCGCTTTTGACCCGTGCAAGCTTTAACAATGACACCCGCGATGCCGCATGGGCACGCACTCAAGCAGGCCGCCTTGAACAGGAATGTACGGGGCTTTTGCTCAGCTAGATTGCCGGGGCAGGCCGAAAACAAAGGCTTGTCTTAACGAAGTGTCTTTTCTACGCATGATATCGGGGCAACACGAAATAGACCGGAGCCAATCATGAAGATGAAAATCGGGGCAGAACTGCCAGCAGATTATGTACCAAGCCATGAAGACCTTGCTGAGTCGACAACAGCCTTGATGGCGCAGGTGTTGCTGCCCCTCTTCGCCGAAAACATGCCCGAGGACATCGCCAAAGCGAACGTCGAAGGGATTTTGACCGAATTGGCCTATCTTTTCGATGAAGGCGAAATCGAGATCGGTGGAAAAACCTACCGCCCGCGCCTGGCCTTCGTCGACGACACAGGCGCAATCTTGCCCGGTGTTGCCGAACTGGTCACGCTGCACGAGCTGGCCGAAGACCCTTTTGAAATCGCGCCTGAGGCGAAAATCACATTCGCAATGGATCCGGTCGAGTAGTTCCGCCGAAGTTGTGGTGCAGGGCAGATCATGACCCGCCCTGCACCAAATATTTAGCCGCGTGCGGCCTTCGTAGCATTGGCCCACCAGACGACATCATCCAGCGTTGCGGTCACTGAGGCCGACAGGTGATCCGCGATTGTGTCGATCTCGGCATTTGCGCCCATCGGGTGCACGGCAAAGAAATCACTGCCGCCAATGTGAACGGCATTGCGGGTTGGCACCATCTGCAGTTCGACGGCGATGGTGCGCAAGTGTTCGACAGCGCGGGCCGCACCCAAGGCACCATAACCAATTGCCGCCATCGG
>CAYZKE010000594.1:0-2226 GCA_964478505.1 uncultured Loktanella sp. | reverse complement strand
CCGAAGAGTGGGTGGCCACGCCATTCTTGGCCTGCTCATCCGTCAGTCCAAAGACTGCATTTGCGGCACCACGAACCTTGAACGCCCCCGGTTCCTGGAAGTTCTCGCATTTGAAAAACAGTTGCGCGCCGGTCAATTCATTGAGGTAGTCCGAAGTGCGGATGGGTGTACGGTTGATATGCGGCTTGATGCGCTCATGCGCATCGAGCATGTCCTGATAGGTCGGAATATACATATCTGTGTGATCTTTCATTATGCTGCATCCCGCAATTTCAGGCCTGTTGAGCCGCGATAGTATTCCTGTGCCGCCGCCACACCAGAGCCGAGTTTGATATCAAGACCAAGGTCGACCATACACATCTCGGCCGTGGCAATGCCGGACAGCGCCATGACATCTGTCATGCTGCCAAGGTGGCCGATCCGGAAGACTTTGCCAGCCACTTCGCCAAGCCCGACACCGAATGCGACGCCATATTTTTCGGCGGCATGGGTCACGATATCGGTGGCGTTAAACCCTTCAGGTGTTTTGATCGCGCTCACCGTGTCGGAATAGAGATCAGGGGACGCCGCGCAAAGTTCCAGCCCCCAGGCATCCACGGCGGCCCGTACACCGGAAGCGATCCGGTTGTGTCGCGCAAAGACGTTCTCGAGACCTTCTTTGAGCAGCATCTCGGTTGCAAGAAGCAGCCCGTTCATCAGACCGACCGCGGGCGTGTAGGGATAGGCATTGGCCGCATAGCCCTTGGTCATATCAGCGATGTCAAAGAAGGTGCGCGGCAACAGCGACGTCTTGCTGGCCGCCAACGCTTTTTGGCTGAAGCCAACAATTGCCAGACCCGCAGGCAGCATGAATCCTTTCTGCGAACCCGTCACCGCAACATCAACGCCCCACTCATCAAAGCGGAAATCCATTGACCCGATCGAGCTGACCCCATCCACAAAGAGCATTGCAGGGTGATCCGCGGCATCCAGCGCTTTGCGGACGGCAGCGATGTCTGATTTCACGCCGGTTGCGGTTTCATTATGCGTTGCCAGCACAGCTTTGATCTTATGCCCGGTATCCGCTTTCAGGATTTCTGCGTAACGATCTGCCGGAATGCCTTGGCCCCATGGGGTCTCGACGATCTGCATATCCAGCCCATGACGCTGGCACATATCAATCCAGCGGTGGCTGAACATCCCGTTGCGCGCCGCCAGAACCGTATCGCCGGGAGACAGGGTATTTGTGAGTGCTGTCTCCCATCCGCCGGTACCGGTAGACGGAAAGATGAAGACTTCAGCCGTGTCGGACTTCAGTATTTCCTGAACGCCCGCACGCGCTGGGTGCAGGATTTGCCCGAAAAGCGGTGACCGGTGGTCAATCGTCGGCATGTCGCAGGCCTTGCGAATAGCCTCGGGCATATTCGTCGGGCCGGGAATAAATACGGGGTTCTGAAAGCTCATCGTCCAATCCTCCATTGGGTTGAGCGTGTTTTGCCAGAACAGACCCTGTCTGCATATTTTTTTGAAATTATTTTTCAGAAAGTGACTGCATGAGAAAAATGTTTGTTGTCAGTGCTTTGTATTTTTCATAATGTGAAATGTAATTTCAGATACGAGAAAAATCATGGAAGAAGAGGTAAAGCGTGGCCGTGGCCGCCCCAAGGCATGGGACGACAAGGGGGCGCAGAATACGATTAAATCGCTCGATCGCGCGTTAGAGGTTCTGGTCCAGCTGGGTGAAATGCAGGGCAGCACCCTGTCCGAAATCGCGGGCGCCCTTGGGCAATCCCCCGCAACCGTTTACCGTGTTCTGACCACATTTCAGGGTCGCGGCTTTGCCGACTTCGATCCGCAAAGCCAGGTCTGGAGCATTGGCCCCGCTGCATTCCTGACCGGATCAATGTTCCTGCGCCGCACGTCGCTGGTCGAACGCGCACGGCCCATCATGCGTGATCTGATGGAGGCGACGGGCGAGACGGCGAACCTTGGGATCGAACGGGATGGTCAGGTGCTCTTTCTGGGGCAGGTTGAGACACATGCAACAATCCGCGCTTTCTTTCCGCCCGGGACCGCATCAGCGATGCATTCATCGGGCATCGGCAAAGCGTTGCTGTCACGCATGGACGACAAACGCCAACGTGCAGTGCTGGCCGCCGGCAAGCTTGAACAGTTTACACCGCATACGCTGACCGATCCCGAAGCCATGATCGCCGATCTGCATGCGACCAAGGCGCGCGGCTATGC
>CAYZKE010000593.1:0-2232 GCA_964478505.1 uncultured Loktanella sp. | reverse complement strand
AAGCCGGGCACAGCCGCGCGCGCATCGCGGTTGCCGCGCTCAACCCGCATGCGGGCGACAATGGCAAGTTTGGCCGGGAAGAGATCGACATCCTGCAACCCGTCATCGACGCGGCGCAGGCACGCCAAAAGGACGTGACCGGACCCTGGCCGTCAGACACCGTCTTTCTCAAGGCGGTTCGGGGCGAAGTTGATGCGGTTGTCACCATGTACCACGATCAGGGGCAGATCGCGATCAAGCTTCTCGGCTTTGAGCGCGGCGTGACGGTGGCCGGTGGACTGCCCATTCCGGTTGCGACGCCAGCCCATGGCACCGCCTTTGATATTGCGGGGCGGAGCAAGGCCAATGTCGGCGCCACCCTGCAAGCGTTCAATCTGCTTGTCCGCATGGCCGCGACGCATCGCGCCGGTCGGACCCAAGAAACCCCTGAAACAGCGAGCCACCGATGACAAAGATCAAATCCGTCCGCACCCGGGTCTGGAACTGGACAGGCCCAACCGTGCCGCCGTCGGGCAATTTCTGCACCAACGCGTCGGATGCGCTGTGGATGCGGGGCGACGCCATGTCGTCGTTCCGCTTTCATCAATGGCTGACATGCGAGGTCGAGACCGAGGATGGCACCGTGGGTATCGGCAACGCCGCTTTGGCCCCGACAGTCGTCAAGAAGGCTATCGACGATTGGTATGCCCCGCTGGTGATCGGTGAAGACCCGTTCGATTATGCTTATATCTGGGAAAAGATGTACCGCCGCAGCCATGCGTGGGGCCGCAAGGGCATCGGCATGACCGCAATCAGCGCCATCGACATCGCGATCTGGGACCTGATGGGCAAGCTGGTGGGCAAGCCTGTCTTCAAGCTGCTGGGCGGACGCACCAAGGAGAAGATCCCGGTCTATTATTCCAAGCTGTACGCTGGCACCATCAAGGACATGCAGGCCGAGGCTGAAGAGGCGATGAAACATGGCTATACAGGCTTCAAATCGCGCTTTGGCTATGGCCCCAAGGACGGAATGGCGGGCATGCGCGAAAACCTGAAACGGGTCGAGGCGGTTCGCGAGGTGATCGGCTATGACCGCGATCTGATGCTGGAGTGCTACATGGGCTGGAACCTCGACTACACCAAACGCATGCTGCCCAAGCTGGCCGAATATGAGCCGCGCTGGCTGGAAGAGCCGGTAATCGCCGACGATGTTGCGGGCTACGCCGAACTCAATGCCATGAATATCGTGCCGATTTCCGGGGGCGAGCATGAGTTTTCGGTCATGGGCTGCGCGGATCTCATCAACCGCAAGGCTGTCAGCGTCTTGCAATACGACACCAACAGGGTGGGCGGCATCACAGCCGCGCAAAAGATCAACGCCATCGCCGAAGCTGCGCAAATTCCGGTGGTGCCGCATGCGGGTCAGATGCACAATTACCATCTGACCATGGCGAATACGAACTGCATGATCAGCGAATATTTCCCTGTGTTCGACGTCGAGGTCGGCAACGAACTGTTCTACTACATTTTCGAAGGTGATCCCGAAGCTGTGGATGGCTACCTGCAACTTGATGACGACCTGCCCGGTCTTGGCATCACGATCACCGACAAGCACCTGCAGCACTTCGAGATTGTGGAATGACCTGGTCGGGTATCTGGCCGGTAGCACCCACGCCCTTTCACGATGACGGATCGCTCGATCTGGAGGGCATGGCGCGGGTTCTGGACTGCCTGATCGATCAGGGCGCGGATGGCATCTGCATTCTTGCAAATTTTTCGGAACAATTCCTGCTGTCCGATGCCGAACGGGAGACCCTGACACGGCATTGCCTGGAGCATGTCGCGGGACGCGTGCCGATGATCGTCACGATCAGCCATTTCGCCACCATGATCGCGGTCGAGCGCGCGCGCTTTGCCAAGGATCTTGGCGCTGACATCGTCATGATGATGCCGCCCTATCACGGCGCCCTGCTCAAGGGGACACAGGCGCAGACCTTTGAGCAGTTCCGTGCCGTGGGCGAGGTGGGCATTCCGATCATGGTGCAGGACGCGCCGCTGTCGGGCGTGGATCTGCCGGTTCCGCTTCTGGTGCGCATGGCGCAAGAGATCGACATGGTGAAGCTGTTCAAGATCGAATGCCCGCAGGCCGCCAACAAGCTGCGCGCCCTGATCGCCGAAGGTGGCGCGGCCATCGAGGCACCCTTCGACGGCGAAGAGGGCATCACGCTGCTGGCCGATCTGGATGCCGGGGCG